>JAKONR010000256.1 GCA_022701825.1 Hymenobacteraceae bacterium
TGAGCCCCCATGAAGAGTTTGATACCCTAGAAGTAAGCTACTGGACCACCGACTGCGAAGACGCCAATAACCTGCATGCCGGCACCGAGCTCCAGCCCTACGACATTACCTACCTGGCGGGCCACCAGCCGGTGCTGCTCACCCCCACCAGCGGGGGCCAAAATCGGCTGCGGGCCGCCAACCAGCTCGACGCATACCGCTACGCGCTGCTCAGCCACGACCGCATCGTGACCAACGAGGACATCCGCGCCTTTATGAAAGCGGAGCTCGGCCCGCTGTTGGGCCAGGTCACCATCGGCAAAGGCGTGATGGTGGGCACCCCGGCCAAGCAGGGTTTTGTGCGCACCATCGACATCAGCCTGACGCCGGCCGACGGCGCGCTGCTGAGCCCGGAAGAATGGGAAAGCCTCTGCGAGAGCCTGAAAGCCAAGCTCGTGAGCCGCTCGGCCCAGGTCAGCCAATACCGCTTGTTCGTTTCTCCGGCCTAAAAGCCCCTTTGTATGAAGGCCCTTCGCTACGCTGCCGTGCTGCTTTGCCTGCTCTGTGCCCAGGGGGTGCGGGCGCAGATTTCAACGGACACCTGCTGCACACCCAAGGTGCGCCCGGCCATTCCGGAGCGGGCTAGCACGCGGGGGCTGCTGCGCCTCACGAGTAGCCTGGGGGTGGCGGCCCAGTACCGCACCAGTGCCACCGACAACAAGGCTTTCCAAAACGCGGGGACAATGGGCAGCCTCGCGGCCGATTACTACTTCAAGCAGCGTTTTGGGCTCGGGCTGGAAGCCGGCTTCGCCAGCTACGGCATTCAGCCGGCGTATGCGCAGCTATTTGAGCGGGTGAAAAGCCTTAGTGGCCTCAGCACCGGGCCTACCGAGCAGCTCGCCCTCAATAACCTGTACAGCTTTCGCCTGCTTGCGGGGCCGGTAGTATCGCTGCGCCTGCGCCGCCTGGCGCTCACGGCTGCCCTGCGCGGTGGCCTGTTCTATCACGATGCGCCCTTGAGCAATATATACGAGCAAGGCAGCCAGCAGGTGCTCTACCGCTTTACCAGTAACGACAAGCGCCTGCAGCTGGGCGGCTCGGCCTCGCTGGGCGCGTACTATTCGGTTTCAAATAACGTGCAGCTCGGGCTGGGCGCGGCGGCTTTCGCCAGTCCGGTCACGTACACCGCGGATAATTTGCGGGGAAGCATGTACACCTTCTCGCGGGCCTTGAGCGGCTACAGCGCGTTTGCCAGCGTGGTGTTCATCGTGCGCACGCGGCCCGTGCGCGAGCAGCTGCCAGTGGTGCTGCCGAGCTGCTACGCGCCCGTGCTGGCCTCGGCCGAGCCGGTGGTGTACGACGTGGGCCGGCAGGAACTGGCCGTTTTTAAGTGGAAAAGCGGCGCGCCCATCTACGCCACGGACGAGGAATATACCATTCGGATTTACGCGCTGCCCGCCAACAAGCTGCTGCTGGAGCGCACCACCACTGAGCCCCAACTTAGCGTGCCCGCCACCGCCGCCGACCTGCCCAAAAACACCACGCAGCTCTACTTCACCCTCCAGGCCAGCCGCCGCGACCAGGCCGGCCAGCGCTGCCTCAGCCCGGTTACCACCGGAAATATTTCGCTGGTGAGGAAGTAGTAGGGGCGGGGCTTGGTTTCGACGAGGCGCGGACGCGCTGGGCTTAGGTAGCTGTTGTAGCCCAGATAGGCGGCTGGGGGGGCGACATTTTGCGCAACTAGCTCATTTAGCTCATCTGCGGCGGCCCGCTCGACGGTGACAAACAGCCGCACCTCCAGCGAGGCAGGCAGGAAGTAATCCAGTAGCTCGTAGAGCAGCGTGCGGGCGCTGCTGGCCGGCAAAAACTCGGCCACGCGGCCGGCTGGCACCGGGCCCAGGTGCAGGTGCGTGGCGTTGTAGCCATCGCTGAACGCATTGCCGGCCAGCGCATTGATGCCCAGCCGGCACTGGCCCAGCGCCAGGCCGGGGGCATTGGCCGAAGTTACCTGGTGCACGATGGGCTGCTCGGCCTCGAAGCGCATCGGCACCCCAAACACCACGGCCAAAAACCGCCCCAGCCACTCGATATTGCCCCGCAGCTGATGAATAAACGGCAGCACCTGAATGAACAAGCTCGCCGTGGGCGGGTCGAGCCGGCGCAAAATCGGCCAGTTGGCGGCAAATTCTTCGCGCAGCACCGGCGCCTCGGCCAGCTGGTCGGCCTGGCGCTCGCGCTCGTAGCGCAGCAGCCGCAGGTAGTACAGCTCGGTATCGAAGGGCAGAAAAAACCGCCGGGTTTCCTGCTCCACGGCCCGCTCGTGGCGCAGCTGGGCCAGCAGCACCTCGGTTTCGGGGGCCGGGCCCGCCGTGGGCGGAATGGCGTGAAACAGGAACGGCGGCAGCTGGTCGTAGAGGCCTTCGCGCGGGGTGTCGAGCAGCAGGTAGGGCACGGCCGGCCCCTCGGCCGCCAGCGGCTGCGGGGCGGCGGTATCCTTGGCGTAGGGCCGGGTGAGGGGGCCGGTGGGCTGGAAGATGAGCCGGCCGAGCGGAAAGGCTTGGCCTTCACTCGCCAGCAGCCCGGCGGCCACTACCTCGGGGCGGTAGTCGAGCCCAAGCTGGTCGAGCAGATAGGTGGGGCTGACGGCAGGAGAAGGAGCCAATTTAATCTGTGAATAGTAGAATGCTGAAATACTGCTAACTTAGCAACGAAACCCGTAGCCCACCCCACTGCTCTGCATGAAGCCCCTCAATACCGCCGATATTGCGACGGCCTATTTTCGCTTTTTGGGGCACTTCTTGCTATTGATGCTCAGTATAGTAGCGCTGGTATGGGCCTTCCTCAATACCTTCACCACGCAAGCTCACCTGCTGCGCGACTACCGCGAGCAGTACGAGCGGGTGCTGGTCAGGCAGAGCCAGATGGGGCAGAAGGTGGACTCTATTTATGCCGATTTGAGGGTGCTCAATACCCGGCAGGCTGGCTCGGAGCGGCTGCTGGAGCAGCGCGTGCTGCGCCAGCAAGACGAGCTGGGCCAGCTGCTGACGCATAAGTACCGCACTACCCAACCGCACGAGGCGTATCGCCGCATCACCGACTGCGTGCACGAGATGCTGGTACTGAAAGACTCTATCCACAACGTGGACGGGCGCCTGGATGAGGTGCGCCGCGACCTGCGCGACTGCCAGAAAACCCGGCTGCGCCCGAAATAACTGCCCTTGGCCATGCTAGCCCTTTACTCGCGGGAAAACCGCTTTTTGTTCGTTTATCTGCTGCTGGCTACCGGGCTGCTAACGGGCCTCACGAGCTGGGTGCTGTGCCGCAATCACAGCTTTAGGACCGAGAACGTGGGCTACCTGTCGGATAAGCTCAGGCGCCAGCAGCAGCTTTTTGAGGAGCAAAAGAACTACCTGCCGCTGCTCGATTCGGCTCACCACACGGTAGTGGCCTACCGCCCCGAGGTAACGGCCGTGTTTGTGGAGGCCGATATTGATAACCAGCTGAATGACATTCGGCGGCTCTACGTGCGGCGCGTGTACAGCACCAACGCCGCCGACGATACGGTGCGTTTCTTTCGGGCATTTGACCAGGCAGCCAATTTCTACCAGATGCTCTACCGGGACAAGAAAATCCTGGCTACCCGGCAGGCCAATGTCCGGCTGCTGGCCGGGCAGCTGGCCGAGTGTAAAATCGACTTTCAGGCCAAAGCCCCGGCCGGCGCATCGGCCCCGGTAGTGGCGCCCGCGGCAGCCGTGCCGCTGGCTGCCCCGCCTGCTGCTACCCCGCGCTAATCGCTGCCCCCCATGTCCCAAAAATGGCTTCTGAGCACCGTTACGTTTGCCCTCACGGCCGGGCTGCTGCTGCTGCTGTACTCTTCGCGGCGGGTAGAGGTGCGGGCGCGCGCGTGGCCCCAAGGCCTGGTAGTGGGCGAGCCGCTGCACTACGCCGACAGCACCAGCCCGGCCCACAGCTGGCACTGGGAGTTTGGGCAGGGCAATAGCTCGCTGGCACCACGGGGCGAGTTTTACTACGCGCACGCCGGCACCTACCAGGTGCGCCTGACGGTGGACGGGCAGCACCAGCGCCTGTTCACCATCACGGTGCGGGCTCCGCTGCGCCGCGACTCGACCATTCGGCTGCTGGCCCCGGCCGAGGGCTACCAGGGCGAAAAGCTGACGTTCCAACTCTTTGGTGCGCCGGCCAATAAGGTTTCCTGGAAGTTTGGCGAAACCAAACAAATTGACTCGCACGAGGCCACGGCTTTCTACGCCTATACCAAGCCGGGCACCTACACCGTGGAGCTCACTACCGACGTGACTGCCCGCCCTATGCGGAAGAAAATTACCATTCTGCCCCGCTATAGCTCCTTCGTGCAGCCTACCGACACTACCGTCGAAGACATTCTGTGGCGGCTGCGGCGCATAGCCAAGGGCCAGCAGGTCAACCAGCACTATACCTACCTGCTTACCCACTACCTGTGCAACGAGGCCAACGCGCCGGTGGTGGCGGGCAGCGCGCCGCCCAGCGATTTTTACTCCTATTGCATGAACCTGCAATTTGACCCCGGCTGGATTATCGACGCCGTGGCGGTCGAAACGGATACCACCACCGATTGCACGGCCAAGCTTGTCGTCACGCAACATAAGAACGACTAAGCATGGCAAAGCTCTGGTGTTTGGCTATTTGTTTGCTGCTGAGCCTGGCCGGCCGTGCCCAGCTGCCGCTGCTGGCCCGGCTGCTGCGCCAGCCCGCGGGGCGGGCACCTGGCCTGCCTACCCCCACTGGCCACGCCACCCGCGCCAACGTGCCTTGGGTAGTGTACTCCGACCGCGCCAACAACCCCACCTACCGCGAGCCCAACCTGGCGGTGAAGTTCAAGCAGTTGCCGTTTCGGCAGGCGTGCTACGTGCTGGCCGAGCGCCGGGGCTTTCTGCGCCTGGTGCAGTACGACCCCAAGCTGAAGGTCGGCACCTTCTACGCCAAGCGCCTGCTGAAAAGTCGCCAGGCCGCCAACTACTTGGGCTGGGTGCCCAAAAGCCGGCTTTTGCTCGCCAGCCAGGTGCCCGTGGATTCGGCCGGCGCGCAGCCCACGCTTTATTGCCCGGCGCTCACCAGCAGCCGCGTGCTGCTGCACCCCAGCCAGTTTTTGCTGCGCGACAGCCTGCGGCTGTTTGCCCAGCCCGACCTGTCGGGCCAGCTACCCCAGCGGCTGAAGCTCTACGACCTGGCCTACGTGTACAAGTTTTCGGAGTCGGGCCGCGAGGCGCTGCTGGGCACCGCCGAGTGGTTTGCCGCCGACAGCGCCGCCCGCTACCTGCTGGGCTGGGCGCCCACTACCGTCTTGCAGCCGGTGGGCCAGGGCTGGTTTTGGGAGCCCGATACGGTGCACCGCACCCGCCCCGACTACCAGCTGTATGCCTCGCCCACCCAAGCCTGGCAAAACCAGCCCGACTCGCTGGCCCGGCCGCGCCCGGTGCCCAAGGTGGCCTGGGCCAGCAAAGGCGCCCGCCTGCCAGTGCTGCAAAGCTACCGCCCGCCCAATAGCCCGCCGGTAGCGCAACTGGGGCTGCTGTCGCCGCTGCTGGTGCCCGGCGATTCGGTGCTCAGCGTTGCGGGTACCATCATCACCCGCCGCCAATTTGCCCGCTGGCGCGACAAGTCGCGGCTATATAATATTGTGTACGTGCTCGAAGACAGCCCCGCCATGCAAAAGCACTGGCCCGAAGTAGTGAGCACCGTGCAAACCACCGTGGGCCAGCTGCAAGACTCGGCCCGGCAGCGCATCGTGCGCATGGGGGCGGTGCTCTACCACGCCCGCATGGCGGCCCCCGTGGCCTTGCCGCTGAGCAGCAACCTGGCGCGCGTGGCGGGCTGGCTCGGCCGCCACCGGCCCGCCACAAGTAGGGCGAGGTCGGGGTTTTATCAGCCTACCCAGCAGGGGCTGGCCACCGCCTTCCGGTTGCTGGATGGCCACCAGGGCGAAAACAACCTTGTAGTGCTCGTCGGCATTGATGGCGATGCCCAGGAGGTGGCCCGCCTGAAAAGCATCAATGCGGGCTTGTACTCGGCCGAGGCCCGGCTGCTGTGCTTTCAGGTGGCCGCCCCGCCCGATACGGTTGCCAACAACTTCGTGCTGCAAGCCCAGCAGCTGGTTATTCAGTCGGCCCGGCAGGTCGGCTTGGCCAAGCGCACGCGCTTGGTCAGCCCCAAGCTGGTCATTCCGCGCCCCTCGTATGAGATGCGCAACGGCACGCAAAACATCATCTACCGGCTGGCCTTTCCTGGCCAAAGCATGGTGCCCGGCTGGGTGCTGTTTCCAACCAAAGAGCGCGAGCTACCTATTAACCTGCTCTTGGCCAGCACTACTAGCATGCTGACCCAGCTGCGCTATGATGCCAACCAGGTGCAGGCGGCGATGGAGCAAGCCTTTGCGGCGGCGCTGCCGCTGCGCAGTCGCCTCGACCCGCAGGTAGACCGCACGCTGCTGGCCCGGCGCGAGCCGCCCGCGGGCGAGGGCCGGGTGGCGCCCGCGCTGTTGGCGTTGCAGGCGTACCCGTTCTACCGCCAGGCCTACGTGCCCCTCAGCCAGGCCGATACCACTTTTCGGCAGCTGCGCCTGCTCACGCCCGATGCCTACGCGGTGCTGGGCCAGTGGCTTGACCTGCTGGCCGCCGACGCCCTAAACCCCGCCCGCCGCCGCGACCGCAACAAGCTGACCGGCTACTTCCGGCAGCTTATCGCGCACGTAGCCCCCGCCATGCCCGACACGGCCGCGCTGGCCTACCCGCTGGGCCGGCTTTTGGGCCTGCCGGTGCGGCACCCGCTGCTGGCGCAGCTGCGCTTTAGCGACCTCGCCACGCCCGGCGTGATGCCGGCCGGCGTGTGGGCGCGCCTGCTGTACCTGCTGCGCGAGCGCCGCGACTACTACCAGCGCGTGCCCGCGTTTGCGGGCAGCCGCCTTGTCTCTAATGGCCGCACCTATTACTGGCTCAGCGAAGACTTATTTAGGTAACCTGTTCACGCTCATATACCCTGCTCCAGCTATGATTCCAACTATTTTGCTAGCCGACAGTATTCAGGCGGCCTTGCAGTCCGCCAAGTCCCTGGCCCGCGAATACCGCAATGAGCGCTATTCGGCGGCCCACTTGCTGCGCGCGCTGCTCCAGCACGACTCGCCCGGCGCGGAGCTGCTGGCCGCCCTGGACAAAGACGTGCCCTACCTGCGCGACTGGGCCGAGGTGCGCATGGAAGAGCTGCCGCGCCTGGCTTTTTCGCCCACCGAGCTACCAAGCGACAGCTCTATTGATAAGGTGCTGGAAGAAGCCAACTACGCCCGCCTGCGCCTGGGCCTCGACCAGGTGCACCCGGTGTGCGTGCTGGCCGCCCTCACCAAGCCCAACGTAGGCTTCCCGCCCGAGCAGCTGCGCTCGCTGCCGTTGCAGGAGCGCGACTTGCTGGCTAATTTCCTGAAGGAGCCCGTAATGGCCGGGGGCGGGGCTGCCGCCGGCCTGCCGGCCGGGGCCAAAAACGGGGCTAAAGCCGATGGGGTGCTGCGCAAATACTGCCGCGACCTCACGGCCCTGGCCCGCGAAGGCAAGTTTGACCCCATCATCGGCCGCGAGCGCGAGCTGCGGCTGATAATCGAGATTCTGGGCCGCCGCAGCAAGCCCAACGTCATCCTCACCGGCGACCCCGGCGTGGGCAAGACGGCCCTCATCGACGGGCTGGCGCAGCAGCTGATAACCGGCCCGGTGCCCTACTGGCTCAAAGACGCCGTGCTGCTGGAGCTGGACCCCAGCGCGCTGGTGGCGGGCGCGTCGTACAAAGGCGAGGTCGAGGACCGGCTCAAAAACGTGCTCAAGGAGATTAAGCAGTTCGAGCGCTGCATTCTGTTTATCGATGAAATCCACGTGCTGCTCGACCCCAAGGGCACGGCCGGCAGCGGGGCCGCCAACCTGCTCAAGCCCGAGCTGGCACGGGGCGAGCTCATCTTGCTCGGGGCCACCACCCGCGAAGAATACCGCAAGCTCATCGAGCCCGACCAGGCCCTGAGCCGCCGCTTCGAGCTGCTCGATGTGCCCGAGCCTACCGTATCGGTGGCCGAGCGCATGCTGCACGGCCTGGTGATGGCCTACGAGCAGCACCACCAGCTCACGGTGGCCGACGATGTGGTGCCCGAGTGCGTGCGCCTGGCCAAGCGCTACGTCAAAGACCGCCGCCTGCCCGACGCCGCCCTCGACCTGCTCGACCGCACGATGGCGGCCATCCGCACCGTGGCCGAAATCGCGAGCACCGACCTGGCGGCCTTTCGCCAAACCCTTGAAGAGTGCGCGGGTGCCGAGCTCACGCCCGCCGAGCGCTTGCAGGAGTACCAGTGGCTCGACCAGCAGCTGCAGCACCAAACCAGCCCCGTGCTCATGGGCCAGTGGCAGCCCGAGGCCGAAAATACGGACGAGATAACCACTCCTGAAGCCTATTTGGCCGGCCTCACGGCCAAGCTCAACTTCTTGCACCAGCTGGCCAAAGTGCGCCAAAAGCACGTGACCCGCACCGACCTTGCCGCCGTAGTGGCCTACAAAACCGGCATCCCGATGGGCAAGGTGCAGGAGCGCGAAAAGGAAAAGCTGCTGGCCATGGAGGACCACCTGCGCCAGCGCGTGGTGGGCCAGGACCACGCCCTGAAAGCCTTGTCCGACGCCATTTTGGAGTCGCGCAGCGGCCTGCAAAAGGCGGGGCAGCCCATCGGCACCTTCTTCCTGCTGGGCCCCACCGGCACCGGCAAAACCGAGCTGTCCAAGTCGCTGGCCGAGTTTCTGTTCAACGACGAGCAGGCCATGATTCGCTTCGACATGTCGGAGTTTAAGGAAGAGCACGCCGCCGCGCTGCTCTACGGCGCGCCCCCCGGCTACGTGGGCTACGAGGAAGGCGGCCTGCTGGTCAATCGCATTCGGCAGCAACCCTACGCAGTGGTACTTTTTGATGAAATCGAAAAGGCGCACAGTTCCGTTTTCGACGTTTTTTTGCAAATAATGGATGAGGGCCGCCTGCACGACAAGCTAGGCAAGGAGGGTGATTTCACGAATGCCCTCCTCATTTTTACGTCCAACATTGGCAGCGAGTGGGTGAGCGAGCAGTTTCGGCAGGGGCGCATTCCCAACTCGCCGCAGTTGCTGGAGCGCATGAGCGGCAGCTTCCGGCCCGAGTTTTTGGCGCGCATCACGGAGATAGTGCCCTTCGGGCCCATCAGCGCGCAGCACGTCGTGCGCATTTTCGACATCCAGCTCCAGCACCTTGCCGATAGCCTGCACCGCCAAGGCATTCGCCTGGAAGTGAGCCCCGAAGCTCGGCAGCAGCTCGCCCACAGCGGCTACTCGCCGCAGTACGGCGCGCGCCCGCTGGCCGGCGTTATCCGCAACCGCCTGCGGCGGCCTATTTCCCGCATGATTATCGGCGGCGAACTCACCGCCGGGCACGAGCTATTCGTGGACTGGTCCGCGGCCGACGACCTCACTTGGAGCATTCAGGCGGAGCCTGCCGGGCAGGTGGTTCGGTAAAAAAATTCATCATTATACGTTTGCTTAAACGTCGTGTTGCGCAGATAAAGCTATATTTTAAAAATTAAAGAAAAAATTATACTGTATAGGTATTGAAGTTTATTGATCGAATAGTACTTTAGTGGCCTCATCCTATTTCCCTACACGTCTATGTTCGAATTTGAAATTGGCGGCAATGAAATCAAGCCTGAAGCCTCCGAAGGAATCAATGCCATCGCGTTTAACCGCTCGCTGCTGGCGCTTCAGCTAACCGACAAAGAGCCCGTCTCGCCGGAGTTCGTCTACAAGCTCAAAACGGTCGAAGAAGTCTTCGGGCAGTTTAAGCCCAGCGTAGAAGTAGAGTTTGAAAACGAAGAGGGTGTGCCGGTAAAAGAGACGCTGCAGTTCAACAGCGTGGCCGACTTCAAGCCCAAAAGCATCAGCACGCAAAGCGCCTACCTGCGCTCGCTCGATGGGCAGTATAACGAATACACGCAGATAAACCGCCGCCTTAAAGGTCACCGCGTGCTGCAAACGGTACTGGAAAACCCCGAAACCAAAGCGGCTATGGTGGAAATGCTCAAGGCCCTGGCGCAGGAGTTGGAGGAAAACGAATAGCCCTGTTTCTGTCTACCTAAAACAAACTTTACCCTCGCGAACTCATCTCGTATGGCAACCGAAAAAACCCGGTCGGCGGAAGTCGCTACCCGCCCCGCGCCCGGCACCCTGCCCGGGCAGAGCACCCTGGCCCCCTACGGTGGCTTTCAGTTTCTGGAAAGCCTGATTGATGGCGTGCAGAACATCAGCCCGCAGCGCCAGGCCCGCAAAAGCATCTTCATGACCGACGAGAGCAAGCAGCTCGACCGGTCGGTGCTCAGGCAAAAGCTGGACCTCTGGATTGAGCTGCTCGAATCGAGCGACGACCAAACCGCGCTGCTGGCCAAAACCGAAGAAAAAGCCGCCCAGGCCGAGGCCTTGCTGCAAACTAACATCCTGCGCGCCCTCACGGCCTCGCGCAAGCTGGAGCGCAATTACCGGGCGCTGTCGTTGTTCTACAAGAACACGGAGACCGACAAGGTGCAGAACGTGACCATTTTGAATGCGTCGCTCGACCAGCTCAAGGACCTGGATAATCCCATCTTCGTGGACCGGGTATTCAACGAGTTCAAGCGCTCGTACGACCGCCTCGACATGCGCAGCAACTACTCGCTGCTGATGGTGCCGGGCTACCTGGGCAGCAACAGCGTGTTGGAAAAGTGGGCCAAGGTAGCCCACGCGCACAAAGTGATGCTGCTGACCGATTTTGCCGACCTCGAAAGCTCGGAAGATACCATCGACCTTTTCGAAGCGGCCAACCTGGCGGGCGGCGACCTCTACCGCTCCAACGTCATCATGACCTGCAACTGGCTGGCTGGCCGCGGCCGCGTGAGCGAAGTAGGAGAGGAGGAAGACCTGTTTGTGCCGCCTTCCACGGCGCTGGGCGGCAAAATCTACTACACGCTCATGTCGCAGGTGACGGCCGGCAAAAAGCACGGCAGCATGAACGAGGTCGATGGCGTGCGCTACGATACGCTCAAGAGTGAGCTGTCGGCCCTGGAGCGCCTCGGGCTGGTGCCCATGGTGAATGAATACGGCAAGGTGATGGCCTTCTCGGCCAAAACCCTCTTCAACGGCGATAACATGGGCCTGCGGACCTACTCGGTAGTGCGCGTGTTCGACTACGTGGTGAAGGTGCTGTTTGACTTCCTGAACCGCCGGGCTTTCGAAAACTGGAACTCGCAGATTGAGGCCGACTTGCGCGGGCAAATCGTCAACTTCCTCGATAGCATCAAGGGCCCCGACAAGCTGATTGAGAAGTTTAAGATTGTGCGCTTCGAGCGCGACGACAAGATTAAGGACCGGATTTATCTGGACATCCGCCTCACGCCTTATTTCCCCGCCAAGAGCTTCGTAATCCGGCTCGACGGGCGCAAGGGCGATGACGTGGAAAACCCCGAATGGGCATCTGACTACAGCGAAGCGTAGACTCGCCCGCTACTTCATCATCTTCTAAATAAGTCACTTCACTCAATTCCCACCCTTTTTCACAAACAAACTTATGGCACAGGAAAAATTTCAGGCAGTCCTGACGGGCCCCGATGGCGGTCCCTTTCAAATCACTTCGTGCAGCGTTTCGTTTCAGCGCGACACGGGCTCCGACGGCCGCCCCGCCTCCATGGTTTACGGCGGCAGCATCGCCCTGTCGGCCCTCACTACGGCCGAGTCGAAGCTGGTCGAAGGTATGATTAATGCCCAAAACAAGCCCATCGCCAGCGGCAAAATCGAAATCACCACCGCCCAAACGGAAGGGGTTTACCGCACCATCCAGTTCACGAACGGCTACATCACCAGCTACCAAGAAGCCTTCGACATGACCGGCGGCAGCGAGTTTTCGTGCTCATTCAATATCTCGGCCGAGACCATAACCGTTGGCGCTGCCAAGCTGGACAACAAGTGGCCGCTGAAGAGCTAAGCGGCGCCCGCGCCTGATTCAGCGTATTTTGTTCGGAGATGCTGCTAAGCCACTGATTGGCTGCCGACCCCGAGCAAACAGCCCGCACCGTATTGCCCCGAAAGGCCTCCGTTAGCTACCGCTGCCGGGGGCCTTTTCTGTGCGGCCAGTTCCTCCTGCTAACCCTGCTAATCTAGCCACCCTGCTATGCAAACTGCTTTATCTGTTTCAGCTGCCGCCGCGGAAACCCCTGCTATTCTGGCCAATAGCCAGACCATTCAGGCCGAGCTGGCCTGGCTGGAGCTGCTCATTACTACCCGCCTCAAGCTGTATTTCCAGACCGAGTGCGACTACCAAACCGTTGAGGAAGTGCCTCTGCCCGACCTGCGCGCCGATACCTCGCCCTACGCCCGGCTGGTGCGCCAGCACAGCCTGGACCCCGCCGACCGGCTGGTGCTGATACTGGCGCTGGCGCCCCACGTGCGCCCGCAGCTGCTGGATTACTTTTTCGTGCGCAACACAGCCTACGACCGGGGCTTCACCGAGTTTGGGGGCATGAAGGGCAAGAGCCACGGCGGCTTTTTGCCCACCGGCGAAACGGCCCTGTTCTTGCTGGCCGGCGACGACCTGCCCCGGCGTATCAGCCTCCAAACCCACTTGCTGCACGGGTCGGCCCTGTTTCGGCAAAATATCTTGCAGCTGGGCGTGGCCGAGGCCGAGGAGCCCGCCCTCAGCGGCCCGCTGGCCCTCACGCCCGACTACGTGGCCTACCTCACTACCGGCGAGCAGAGCAAGCCCAACTTTAGCCCCGATTTTCCGGCCAGCCTGGTGCGCACTACCATGCAGTGGGACGACCTGGTGGTGGATTTCCAGATTATGAGCGAAATCATGGAAATAAAGGCCTGGATTGAGCACGGCGACACCATCCTGAGCGATGCCCACCTCAAAAAGTACCTCAAGCCCGGCTACCGCGCCTTGTTCTACCGCCCGCCCGGCACCGGCAAGTCGCTCACGGCCGGCCTTTTGGGGCACTCCACCGGCCTCGACGTGTACAAGATTGACCTCTCGATGGTGGTGTCGAAATACATTGGTGAAACCGAGAAAAACCTGGGCCGCGTGTTCGACATGGCCCAGAACCGCCGCTGGATACTCTTCTTCGACGAGGCCGACGCGCTATTTGGCAAGCGCTCCGAAACCAACTCTTCCAACGACCGCTACGCCAACCAGGAGGTAGCCTACCTGCTCCAGCGCATCGAAGACTTTCCGGGCATTATCATCTTGGCTACCAATCTTAAAGATAACATTGACGCGGCTTTTGCCCGGCGGTTTCAATCCATCATTCACTTCCCCGCGCCCAATGCCACGCGCCGGGCGCGGCTCTGGAAGCAGGCGTTCGATGGGCCGTATGAGCTGGCAAAAGACGTGAACTTTGACACCATCGCCGAGAAGTACAGCATTGCGGGCGGGGCCATCATCAACGTGCTGCGCTTCTGCGTGCTGTCGGCGGCGCAAAACAAGCGGCCGATTAAGCAGGACGATATTCTGACGGGCCTGAAGAAAGAGTTTTACAAAGACGGCCGGACGCTGGAGGAAGTAGAAAAAAGCACCAAGCGCCTATAGCCGCGCGGGCGCAAGCCTGGCCCCAGTCAGCCCAGGCCCGCCCGCTTAGCTTCCAACGCGATTACGAAAGTGCACCTGCTTGATGCAATTGGCCGGAATATCCTGGTTGGTGCGCAGCGCTTGCGTTTCGCTAAGCTTTTCGGCACTGAAGCCTGATTCCGGGTCGGGCGTAAACTCCTGGTCTTCGGGCATCACAAACTCGATGATGGCATAATCACCGTCCACATTATTCTTGCCATACACTCTAGCATTCGACTCTTTGTTAAAGAAGTAGATATGGCCCCGCGAATTAAACTGCCCTACGTTGAGCGGGGTTGATACCGAGCCATTGCCGTTGCCCCCAAATACCGTCTTGAACCCGCTATTTTGGATGCTGGCAACGCTCGTTTGCTTAACGGCGGAGAAGTACCGCTTCTCGCGGTCATTTTCTTTATATACCGGCAGCTTGACTTTCTCCGTGGTGAAGGTGGTAACCTTGGGGCCAAATCTAAAAATCCAAAAGCCGTACTTCCCTTTGGTTTTGGCCCCGGTTGCCTTGTCTACCTCGCGAAAGCCAACGCGCGCAGTTGTTGGCGGGGCGCCTGGCTCGCCACCGGGCTGGCTAGGCTGCCGCGCTACTAACGCCAGTGCTTGCCGCTGGGCATCGAGTACGCGCGGGCTATTATTTGCCATTGCTTGCGCGCCCGAAGCCGACCCAGTAGAGTGGCGCCGAAGCGATTCTGACTGGGAGGATGCGCTGGCTGAAGAAAGGGGCATGGAGTTGCGACGCTCCTTTTGATTGAATTCAGGCATAATCAGGACGCTAGAGGGTGGGAGGGCTGGTAGCAAAAACAACGACTGGCTCACGTACCCCCTGAAATCAGCTGCGCACTGGGGCAGCCGCAACTAGCTGGGGCACGGCTGGTAGGTGAGAACAGCGTAAATATATAACATGTATAGTATTTTAAGTTGTTAGCAATGAAGGTATTTGTAGTATTTGCAAGCCTGCCCCAACGGTGGAGTTCTGAGCGCGCCGCGCCAGCTGGCTTCGGCCCGGAAAAGGGTATAACCGGAGAAAAGACTTGATTCTTTGTGCAAAATGTTGTGAATGAGTAGAATAGATTTAATAGGCTGGCGGTAAGCCGGCATCGTATGGCGTGGTAGCGGCCCGAAAAATCATCCAAATACGCGGCTACTCGTAAAACCCGGCGCATGGCCAGCCCCAAAAGCCGGCCTAAAACCTTCCTTTTCCTATTTTGCCTGTCAATTATGAAATCCTCCAGATTGCTTTTTACCGCCCTGCTGGGTCTGGGCCTCAGTAGCACTGCCTTTGCCCAAACGGTGCCAGGTACTCCTGGCGCGGCTGGTGTGCCCGGTGCGCCGGGTAGTAGCGTAGCCACGCCAGGTGCCGGGGTGCCGGGCCAGCCCGGTACCCCCATTACGCCGTCGGGCGGCGTGCTCACGCCCGGCACTGCGCCGGTAGGCACCACGCCGGGCACCATTTATGCGCCGGGTACCGCTGCCCCCAGTACTGGTGCCGGCACGCTGCGCGGCACTGCCCCGCTAGGCACTGCCCCGGCTACTACTGTGCCCGGCACCGCCCCACGCTCGGTACGCCGCGCCACTACTGGCACGGGCACCACGACGGCCCCGGTGCGGCCGTAAGGCTGCCCGCCGCGAGGACCAAAAGGGCCCGGCCGCTCCCAGAGAGTGGCCGGGCCTTTTTAGTGCAATTAGTATTGGAATATCTTACTAAGTAATTAATTAGCGTACTGTCTAGCTTAAAAAATAATTGGTTTTTTAGGCAACACAGCCTGGGCCTTTTGCCGTATAGGGAGAGCCACCGCACAAAGGGGCGGCGGCTCTCTCAACTCTTCCTTTTCCCTGTTACCCCCCCCTCGTCATGAAGACCATCAAAATTTTCGCCGTTGCCGCCTGCGCACTTTGTTTGAGCACCACGGCTTTTGCCCAGACTACCCCTGCCGCCGGCACTATGCAGAGCGGTACCTCGTCGCCGAACGGCACGATGCAGAATGGTACCATGCAAAATGGCACTATGACCCCTAACCAAACCGGCACGGACCGTATGCAAAACGGCACCATGCAGAATGGTACGATGCAAAATGGCTCGATGAACGGCAAAATGGACCGTAAGACCAAGATGAATGACCGCAAGGGCATGAAAAAAACCAAAATGTCGACTACCACGCCCAGCACCACGGGCGCGATGTAGTAACAACGCAGTGGCCAAAGCACTGGCCAATGTTAGCGAAAGCCGACTGACCTTAATGGGTTAGTCGGCTTTTTTTGCTTTTAAATGCGCTTGATTTACAAAACTTTAGCCATATAAAAACGTAAGTAGACGAGCGGCTAGCGAAGGGCAATGCCTTCGCACGGCTAGCCCCTCTGGCCAAATTGACCAAGAGTTTCTATTTACTTGATTTTTATGAAGACGCTTTTTCTGCTCATCGCTTTTGGGGCTATGGCCACTGCTGCCCACGCCCAGGTTGTGCCCTTCGACGCGTCGGCCCCGATGCGGGGCGGCGCCCAAAACCAAACCGCCGTGCCACCTATAAACCCTGGCCTCAACCAAAGCACCATTCAGGGGCCAGCCGAGGTGCAGCGCACCCTCACGACCTACGATGCCCAGCCCAGCCGACTGCCCGTAGGTACCGTGCCCGTAGCCGGCACTCCCGAGCTCTCGCCTAATACCATTCCCGACGTGCGCGAGCAGCCCCTGCGGATGCAGCAGAGCGCCCGTAGCTCAACCGAAGTGGTGCCCACGCGCAGCCGGGTTTCTGGCTCCAGCAACGTGCGCCAGGTGTACCGGCGGCCCGCGCAAGCCCCACTTTCGCCGGTCGGCAACTATTAGGGTAGCTTCAGGCTCGGGCTACAGGGTGCCTAAAAAGCCGCCCGTAGCCCCAATCTGCAGCCCGTTTCAAAGGCAAAAGCCCGCCTGCTGTGCAGCAGGCGGGCTTTTGCCTTTGAAACGGGCTGCAGAGGACCAACCTACTTGGCCGCGTGGTCGAGTAGCTCGTGGCCGTGGCGGCGCAGGGTATCGGCCAGTTTCAGCAAGTCGGCCTTGAGGTCGGCGGGGGCATGTTGGCTCACTTGGCTGGTCTGGTCGCCGAGCATCACCAGCGAGTTGCCGATGGGCGTGGCGCCGAGGCTGCCGCTGCTGAGCAGCGATTGCAGGTTGCCCATTTCGCGGGCGATGTCTTGCAGCTCGGGCAAGCCACTTTGCAAAAACTGCTGCTGCCAGGTTTCGGTGTTATCCATAGCCGAGCCCAGGGGTAGGCTGGTGAGGCCGTTTTGCAGGCCTGATACGGTGGCTT
>JAKONR010000278.1 GCA_022701825.1 Hymenobacteraceae bacterium
GTCGTCGCTGCTCTACCACCAGCACCCACCTACGCAGATAAAGCACGTGGGCACGCCCAAGCCGGCCGCCGTGAAGCTGCTCAAAGACCGGGCGCTCTCGCCCGAGCACCTGCGCACGCTGGGCCAGGCCACCACCGGCGGCGACTACCTCACGGCCCGCCAAACCATGCTCGGTAACGCCGACGTGACCATGAGCATCTGCAACCCCACGGACAAGCGGATGACTTATTACTACAAAAATGCCCTGGCCGACGAGGTCATTTTTGTGCACGAAGGCCGCGGCGAGCTCTGGAGCCAGTGTGGCAAAGTAGCTTTCGAGCCCGGCGACTACCTGGTGGTGCCGCGCACTATCATTCACCAGCTGCACTTTGAGGAAGGGCCGGTGCGGCTGCTCATCATCGAGTCGTTCAGCCCCGTCGAAACGTGCCGGCGCTACCGCAACCACTTTGGGCAGCTGCTGGAGCATTCGCCTTACTGCGAGCGCGATATCCGGCCGCCGAGCGAGCTGATTTTGGAGGAAGGCGAGGGCGACTACCTGGTGCAAGTGCGCAAGGAAGGCCAGCTGCACCAGCTCACCTACGCCCACTCGCCGTTCGACGTGGTGGGCTGGGACGGGTATTTCTATCCCTACGCCTTCAGTATTCACGACTTCGAGCCCATCACGGGGCGGCTGCACCAGCCGCCGCCCGTGCACCAGACGTTTGAGGGCCACAACTACGTGATTTGCTCGTTTGTGCCGCGCCTGTTCGACTATCACCCGCTCAGCATCCCAGCGCCCTACAACCACTCCAACGTGGACTCCGACGAGGTGCTGTACTACGTGGCCGGTAATTTTATGTCGCGCCGGGGCGTCGATTTGGCGTCGTTTACCTGGCACCCCAGCGGCATTCCGCACGGCCCGCACCCCGGCACCGTGGAGGCCAGCCTCGGCAAAAAAGAAACCCACGAGCTCGCCGTGATGGTCGATACCTTCCGCCCGCTTTACCTCACCGAAACGGCGCTGCAATACCTCGACCCGCGCTACCCCATGAGCTGGAACCCCGACTTCGTGCCCGACCCGCCGCGCTCGGCCGACCTGATGGACTAGCGCGGTGAGTTGGTGAATAAGTGAAGGCGTTGCTAAACAATGCCTTCACTTATTTTTTTATCCGCCACTTTATCGTTGCGATGCGGTTGTAGTAATCAAACAGGCGCGCTACTTCGTCGGCTTGCTCAAAGTGCAGGTCGTAGTGCAGGGCGTAGGCGCGCACCTGCGAGGCACGGTCGCCACACAGGCGCAGCACGGCTTTTTGGGTGAGGGGCAGGGGCCGCAGTGGGGTGGCGGGGTCGTAGCCGGGGCCGGCCACTACCTGGCTGGGCGTGGTAGGCGTGGCCGGCAAGTGGGCGAGCACCAGCGGGCCGGCGTAGGTACACGTCAGAATCTCAACCGCCTCGGGCTTAGACGCCCAGCGGCCGGTGCGCACCAGCCGTGTGCGATAGACGCGCCGCCCCATGGGGGCCTCAGGCGCGGGTAGGGCGCTGGCAAAGCGGGCGGCTTCGGCAGTCATTTCGGTGGGGGCGGCCGGGGGCTCGGGGGCTCGGGCCTCGGCCAAGTCGCTGAGATTGTGCAGCGGCGCGGCGGCAATGGCTATTTGCAGGTTGTTGGCCAGCGGTGTGGCGTTTGCCCTGGTCGTGTCTTGGGCGAGGCGAGCGCGGGGCGCGAGCGACGAGCGGACCGCTTCTTTTTTGGCAGCTTTGCCGCTGCCCGCGCCGGGAATTTTGGGGGCGGGGTGGGCATGGGCCGGCAGGCTCAGGGCCAGCAGCAGGTAGGCAGGTAAAGTAGTAAGCATAGCGGGCGAAAAGGTGAAGCGTAGAACGGGTGTCAGCTTCAAAATTAGCCCTTTAATAGTAGTTTTTTACGATGCTAAATAACGATTCCAGTAGAATTATATTTGCTTTGCATTAGCTTAAAACCAGCAACGTATGCTAAGCTATTGATTAGCTTGCCACTACCTGCTGCCAGCGCCTAAGCCAGCGACCGCGCTGCCAAGGAGTAGCGCTACGAAAAATCCAGCCTGCTAATCAGCCACTTACCGCCAGCTGGCGGCGGCGCCCCGGCTAGCGGTTGCGGCCGTACTGCTCGTGGCTGCTCACCCAGTCGCTGCTCGAAATGGCGGCGCCCAGGCTTAGCTCGCCGGCCAGCACTACGCCGGCCACTATTTCGGCAAACTTATTGACCGTGCCCTCGCCCACGCAGCCCAGCATGCGCAGGCACTCGTTTTGGGTGGCCAGGCCGGTGCCGCCGCCGTAGGTAGCCACAATGAGCGATGGAATAGTGATGTTGAGGTACAAATCGCCCTCCTTCGTCACCTCCGAATACAGCACCCCGGCGCTCGATTCGCTCACGTTAGCCACGTCTTGGCCGGTGGCGATGAAGAGCGCCGTAATGCCGTTGGCCGAGTGGGCACCGTTGTTGTTAGCCCCTGACAAAAAGGCACCTACGTTGCTCACCTGCCCGTGGTAAGCCAGCTGCTCGGGCGTTACGCGCATGCGCTGCTGCAGCACGTCGCGCTTGATGATGGCCTCGGCCACCACGCGCTTGCCCCGCGTTCGCATCACGTTTATTTGGCTGGCTTTTTTGTCGGTAGCGAAATTCGATTCGAGGTAAAAATGCCGGATGGGCGCGCCCTGGTAGTTTTCCAGTATCCAGGAGCAGGCGGCGAAGGTGGCCCGCCCAACCATATTTTGGCCTGCCGCGTCGCCGGTCGAGAAGTTGAAGCGCAGGTAAGCGAATTTGCTAGCCAGATAAGTATCAATGTATTGCAGCTTGGCCACGCGCGAGGTGCTTTCGGCCTCCGGCCGGATTAGCTCCAGGCTCTCGGCTACCCAGCGGCCAAAATCGCGGGCCCCGCGCGCATCGTCGAACACGAACACCGGGGCGCGCTGCATGGCGTCGCCGATGACGGTGCACTTCACGCCGCCGCATCTATTCAGCACCTGAATGCCCCGGTTGTAGCTCGCCACCAGCGTGCCCTCGGTGGTGGCCAGCGGCACCAAAAACTCGCCCTGCGCGTGCTCGCCCCGCACCAGCAGCGGGCCGGCCAGGCCCACCGGCACCTGCGCCACGCCCACAAAGCTTTCGCAGTTGCCGCGCAGTTGGTGCGGGTCGAAGGAATAATTTTTGAGGTGGCTGAATTCCTGCCCCGTGTACTCTTCGGCGAAGCGCTGCCGGGCCCGAATGGCGGCCTCAGCGTAGTCGTCTTCCTCGGAGCGCGGAATGCGCACCCGGTCGTACTGGCTCGCGATGGCGTCTTCGACCTCCACGCTCAGCGCGCCAAACACGTCGGTCTCGAACTGCACCTGCAGTTGGTGCATGCCCTCGGGCAGCGGCGCCGTATCGAGCAGGAAAGTGAGCGCCCGGCCCACGGGCAGGTCAATGGCTTGCTTTTCGGGCCCGAGCTGGGTGGCGGCTAGCACTTCGCCGCCGCCCAGGTCCAGCTTTATTTTATCGGCTGGCACCACTTGCGCGCCCAGCCGCACCTGCCGCACCCCGGTGAGGCGCACGGTATCGAGGCGGTTTTTGATGCTGAAGGCCACGCCCGCGCCCTCGGGCCGGTTGTGCAGGCTACCTCGGGTGTAGAGCAGCTTCAGGAGCAGGGGGCTGGGCGTAAAAACCATGGCGGGCAAGTGAAAACAGAGTGAGCCGGGGTGCAAAGAGACGCAGGAAAATCGGTCGGATTTTGTACAGGCCCAAATTTTGACCGGCCCCGCTAAGCTGGCAAGTGGCGGGGCCGGCTGCCAACCAAGGTGATTTTTCGGGTAATTAGCCAGTTTTTTCGCAACTCTGCCGTTACCTTTTGGTTATAAAATTCGCCAAGCAACCCGCAGCAGTTCTTCATGGCGCGCCCATCTGCGTGCGGCGTATCTTTGCTGATTCATTATATACGTCTCCGACTTCTACTTTACTCGCCGACGGTTTGTCCCCCATGGCATCACTATCCGATTATCCCCGCTTCACCCTCGGCGCCGAGCTAACCCAGGAGCAACGGGCTTTTTTTGCTAAATACGGCTTTCTGCACTTCCGCCCCTTTGCCAGCCCCGAGCAGGTGCAGGCCTACCTCCAAGCTACCCAGGACGTGCAACGCGACTGGCTGGCCCACCAGGTAGAAAAGGTCAATGGCGTACCCATCAAGTACGGCAAAGACGTGGATGGCTCGCCCATCGTGCAGCGCTTCGCCTTTGCCTCGCAGCACAGCCCCGTGCTGCACGAGCTGCTGCAAGACAAGCGCTTCGAGGCCCTGTTTCCGCTGCTCGAAACCAAGGGCGGCCGCGTGGGCGAAAACGAGCGCGACGGCCTGGTAGTCAACCACTACGTGAATGTCGAGGGCTCTGAGTTCTCACAGATGGGCTGGCACACCGACTCGCTGCGCGATGTCTTCTACGGCAAGAAAATCCGGCCCATGCTCAACGTTGGCCTGCACCTCGACGGCACCAAAGCCACCAACTGCGGCCTGCGCGTGATACCCGGCACCCACCGCCAGGGCCTGGGCAAAATGCTCTTCCGCAAGAAGTATTACAAAGACGTGTACTACGACCCCAACGAAGTGGCCGTGGAAACCGAGCCTGGCGACCTCACCGTGCACGACGGCCGCATGTGGCACCGCGTGGCGCAGTCGCCACTCATCGGGGCCGAGTCGCGCCGCCGCGTTATGTACGTGCCCATCATCGGCGGCAAGTACCAGCCCAAAAGCGAGGAAAGCCCCACGCCGTTCTACCTGCGGTTCCTCCACCTTGTTAAGTAACGTCATTTAACAGTTATCAATTAACATTTAACAGGTTAGCGACGCCTATCGCTACTAGCCTACGCTTAATTGAGCTGTTAAATGTTAATTGATAACTGTTAAATGAAAACCGCTCTCATCACCGGCGCTTCGCGCGGCATCGGCCGCGCGCTGGCCCTGGGCCTGGCCCAGCGCGGCTACGACCTGCTGCTCGTGGCCCGCTCTGAGCCCCAGCTGCGGGCGCTGGCTCAGGAAGCCCAGGCCAAATACCAGCGCACCGCGCAGGTGCTGGCCCTCGACCTCACCCAGCCCAACGCCGCGAGCCAGGTAGCCACTTGGGCTGGCCAGCACGCGCCCGGTGGGCTGGCCGTACTGGTCAATAATGCTGGCTACGGCCTCTGGGGCCGCTTCGAGAGCCTAAAGCTGGATGAGCAGCTTAATATGCTGCAGCTCAACCTCAACCTGCCGGTGCAGCTCACCTACGCGCTGCTGCCGCAGCTGCGACAGGCGGGCCAAGGTTACATTTTGAACGTGGCCAGCACGGCCGCTTACCAGGCGGTGCCTTCGCTCACGGTGTATGCCGCCAGCAAGGCTTTTGTGCTCAGCTTTAGCCGGGGGCTGCGCTACGAGCTCAAGGATAGCGGCATTTCGGTCACTTGCCTCAGCCCCGGCGCCACCGATACCGACTTCGGCAACCGCGCCGGCATGGGCAGCGAGCTGCAAGCCGTGGCCAACAAAGTATCGATGACGCCCGCCGCCGTGGCGGCCGTGGGCCTAAAGGCCCTTTTCGCAGGCGAGGCCGAGCTGATACCCGGGGTGCTCAACAAAGTGTCGGCCGGCCTCACGAGCGTCGTACCTAAGGGTATTGTCGAGAAAATCGCGGCCGGCATTTACGAGAAATACCTATAGGCCGACCCGCTGGCTACGGCCATCTACCAAAGCCCGCTGCTACCACAAATGAGGGAGGCAGCGGGCTTTTGTGCGCAAAATCATTTTTTCTTGCTAATGACAAAATTTTACACAATTCTTATAACCTATTGTTATTGATAACTTTAATGTTATTTAATGTTCTGCTGAGTATGTACTTACTAGAAAAAGGTAAGCTAACACTTACTGTAAGTCAATTTTCCGCCGTAATATTGTTCCCACTAACGGTTAGGGCTTCCCACCCAGCTAACCAAACTACTCTTCTGCCGGTCGTTGCTCCCACCCCGCCCGGACACTTATCCTACTCTCAACGATTTATTCGGCCGTTGCTCCCACCCCGTCCGAATACGCACACTCTCTCAGTTCTGATTAGCCGGTCGTTGCTCCCACCCCGCCCGGACGTACAACTTCTGCCTGGCGCGCCTCGCTGCGCCGCCGCTAGCAGACACTGATAGTTGCTCAGCCGGCCGATTTGGTTTTCCAAATCGGCCGGTTTCCGTTTGAGCCAGCCTTACTGAATGCGCTGCATGCAGCCGAAAAATCCGGCCTATCCGTGCATTTATGCCGAACTTGCGACCTCTTTGCCGGGTTTAAGGCACGTTTAGCCAAACGTTGTCTCGTTCGGTTTTTTGCTTTTTTACCAGTACCCCATGATTACCCGCCGCCAACACATTGCCAACGTGGCGTTGCAGCTGTTTGGGGAGAAGGGCTTTGCCAATACTTCGACCCAGGCCGTAGCGAAAGCAGCCGGCGTATCGGAAGCCCTCATTTTCAAACATTTCGGCTCCAAGGACCAGCTCCTGGACTTCATTATTAAGAGCGGCTACCAGCGCATTATTGAGAATAACCGCGGCGGGCTGCTCGAAACTGACGCGCTCGCCTTCATTCACAGCGTTATCGACCTGCCCTACAAGATGGTGCAGGACGAGCCCTACTTCTGGAAGCTGCAATACCGCCTCGCCGACTACGATACCGCCCGCCAGCAGCACGAGCGCTTTATGCGGCCCGTGCCCGCCCGCTTGCAGCAGGCCTTTGCGCAGCTCGGCTACGCCGAGCCCGAAAAAGAAACCGAGCTGCTGCTGCTGCTGATAGAAGCGCTCTGGAAAATAGAGGCCAACCAGCCCGATGAGCACGTGCGCGACATGCTGGAGTTTATCAAGCGTAAGTACGGGCCGCAGTAGGCTAGCTACACGCTACTTGGCAACAGGCGACGCGACCGGTTGTAGAAGGTAGGTTTCTAACCGGAAAACCTGCTAATCTTGCGGCAAAACGACCCGCTGTCATGCCCCACTTGCTCCTCATTCAATGTCCCGACGAGCGCGGGCTGATATACAAAATCACGGCCGTGCTCCACGCGCACGGCCTCAATATCGAGCGCAACGATGAGTTTGTGGAGCGTGAGGACAACGTGTTTTTTATGCGCACCGAGCTGGCGGGCGAGGTAGCCGCCGAAACACTGCTGGCCGAGCTGCGGGCGGCGCTGCCCCCGGCCGCCACCATCCGGCTGACTGGCAACCGCAAAAAGAACGTCGTGCTGCTCGTAACCAAGGAGCACCACTGCCTGAGCGAATTGCTGGTACGCCACGCTTTTGGCGAGCTAAATGCCACTATTTTGGCTGTTATCAGCAACCACGAGGTGCTGGGCGAGCTCACGCGCCGGTTCGATTTGCCGTTTCATTACCTGCCGCACGAGGGGCGCAGCCGCGCGGCCCACGAGGCCGAGGTGCTGGCGCTGCTGGCCGCCTATGCGCCCGACTACGTGGTGCTGGCCAAATACATGCGAATTTTGTCGCCCGAGTTTGTGGCGCCGTGGGCTAACCGCATTATCAACATTCACCACTCGTTTTTGCCGGCTTTCGTAGGGGCCAGCCCGTATGCGCAGGCCTACGCGCGGGGCGTGAAGCTCATCGGGGCCACGGCGCACTTCGTGAACGAGCAGCTCGACCAGGGTCCGATTATCGCCCAAAACGTGCTGCCCGTGAACCATACCCAGTGCACTCGCGACCTGGCGCAGGCCGGGCGTGATGTCGAAAAAATAACCTTGGCGCGTGCCCTCAAGCTGGTGCTTGACGAGCAAGTGTTTGTGCACCGTAATAAGACGATTATTTTTGACTAGTAGCAGTTAGAAATTGGCTTTAACCTGGCTTTTTGGTGAATTCTCCCGTATTAAGTAGGATTCACCATCCTTGTCTGGCCTATGCCCCGCACGCTAATTGTCTCTAATCGCCTTCCCACCAAAGTCCAGCGCACCGATGACGGGCTCACGTTTCAGCCCAGCGAAGGCGGGCTGGCTACGGGCCTCGGCTCCATCTACCGCCAGGACGATAACCTGTGGATAGGCTGGCCGGGACTGTTCGTGCAGGATGCGGCGGAGGAAAACCACATCCGCACCGAGCTGGCCGACGACAACATGGCCCCGGTCTTCCTGACCGAAGACGAAATACGGGATTTCTACGAAGGCTTCAGCAACTCTACGCTCTGGCCTACCTTCCATTATTTCAGCGAGCTAGCCACCTACGAGCAAACGCACTGGGACGCTTACGTCACGGTGAACGAAAAATTCTGCGAAGCCGTGCTGGCCCAGGCCGGCCCCGAAGACACGATTTGGGTGCACGACTACCAGCTGCTACTGCTGCCCGAAATGCTGCGCAAGGCACGGCCCGAGGCCAGCATCGGCTTTTTTCTGCACATCCCGTTTCCGTCGCAGGAGCTGATACGGGTGCTGCCCTGGCGCACCGAGTTGCTGCGCGGGATGCTGGGGGCCGACCTCATTGGCTTTCACACCTTTGGCTACATGCGCCACTTCCTCAGCGCGGTGTCGCACTTGCTGGGCTACGCGGCCCAAAATGGCCAGATTGAGACGCCCAACCGCTCGGTGCGCGTCGATGCCTTCCCGATGGGCATCGACTACGGGCGCTACGCCGAGGCGGCGGCCTCGGAGGCTACGGCCGCCCACATGGCCGAGTATCGCGAGGCGCTGCGCGACACGCGGGTGATTCTCAGCATCGACCGGCTCGACTACACCAAAGGTATCGCCCAGCGTCTCAAGGCGTTTGATTTGCTCTTGCAGCGCTACCCCGAGTGGCGCGGGCAGGTGAGCCTGCTAATGCTGGTGGTGCCCTCGCGCGACCAGGTGGCCCAATACGCGGCCCTAAAGGAGGAAATCGACAACCTCGTGGGCCGCATCAACGCGCAGTACCGCACCATCAGCTGGAACCCCATTCTGTACTTCTACCGCTCGCTGCCGCTGGAGGAGCTAACGGCGCTGTACCGCCTAGCCGAAGTGGCGCTGGTGACGCCCATGCGCGACGGCATGAACCTGGTAGCCAAGGAATTTGTGGCTAGCAAGCTCGACCAGCGCGGGGTGCTGATACTGAGCGAGCGGGCAGGCGCGGCCCGCGAATTATCAGACGCTATTCTCATTAACCCGACCGACATCAACCAGGTGGTAGAGGCTATGCACGACGCCCTGGTGATGCCCCAAGAAGAGCAAACCGCCCGCCTGAAAGCCATGCAAGCGCTGGTGAAGCGCTACAACGTCTTTTCGTGGACCAAGTTGTTCATGAACCAATTAGCCTACACCAAAATGAAGCAGCACACCCTCGAAGCCGAGCAACTGACGCCCACCGTAAGCCAGCAGCTGCTGGCCGATTTTCGCGCCGCCGAGGGCGAGCGCCTGATACTGCTCGACTACGATGGCACGCTGGTGGGCTTTCACCCCAACCCCCAGCGCGCCCAGCCCGGCGAGGAGCTGCGCCTGCTGCTGCGCGCCCTCTCCGACCTGCCCCATACGCGGGTAGTCATCATCAGCGGGCGCGACCGCGACACGCTCCAAAACTGGCTCGGCGACCTGCCGCTCGACTTTATTGCCGAGCATGGCGTGTGGCTGCGCACGGCGGGCGAAGACTGGCACCTGTTTCAGCCGCTGCGCAATG
>JAKONR010000301.1 GCA_022701825.1 Hymenobacteraceae bacterium
ACTACCAGCACGCCGACGTGCCGATGGGCGAATTCTGGCTGCGCAGCCCCACCCACGACAAGCCCAACGACATGCTCGACGCCGTGTCGGGCGCCCACATCTACGGCAAAAACATCGTGCAGGCCGAGGCTTTCACCGAACTAAAACTGGCCTGGGACGAGCATCCCGGCATGCTCAAAGCCTTGCAGGACCGCAATTACGCGCTGGGTGTCAACCGCCTGGTGTACCACGTGTTCGTGCACAACCCCTGGCTCGACCGCCAGCCGGGCATGACGCTGAGCGGCATCGGACTCTTCTTCCAGCGCGACCAAACCTGGTGGAAGCCCGGCCGCGCCTGGGTCGACTACGCCCGCCGCTGCCAGGCGCTGCTGCAGCTCGGCCGCCCCGTGGTAGATGTGGCAGTGTTCACCGGTGAGGAAACGCCGCGCCGTGCCGTTCTGCCCAACCGGCTGGTGAATGACCTGCCCGGCATCTTCGGCCCGCAGGCCGTGGCCGCCGAGCACCGGCGCCTTGCCAACGCCGGCTTGCCCATGCGCGAGCAGCCCGAAAAAGTATCGGCCTCGGCCAACATGGAAACCGCCGACATGCTGGTAGACCCGCTGCACGGCTACCAGTACGATTCCTTCAATAAGGACGCGCTGCTGCGCCTAGCGAAGGTAGAAAACGGCCGCATCGTGCTGCCGGGCGGGGCCAGCTACGGCCTGCTGGTGGTGCCCGGCGCGCTGAAAATGAACCCCGACAGCACCGCCATGTCGCCCGAAGTGGCTAAGAAACTGGGGGAGCTGGCGCGGGCCGGGGCCACCATTTTGCTTAACCGCCAGCCCACGCATTCGCCAGGGCTACGGGCTTTTCCGAATGCGGATAAGGAAATACAACAATTGACAGCTTCGTTGAATCAAGCTGCTAATGCTCCGGCTTCGGCGGTTGCGACGGTGGCTGGAGAAGCCCCGGTTTCGGCCACAAAAGGCCGCGTGCTGCGTGGGCCTTATCAAATAGATTCGTTCGCGGCGCTGGGTGTGGAGCGTGATGTAATGGCCAGCAACGCCAGCGGCCAACGTGCAAAAAGCATTGCCTGGAATCATCGCACCGACGCGCAGTTCGATATTTACTTCATTTCCAATCAGCTTGATTCGGCCCGCACCATCGACTTGAGCTTGCGCGTGGCGGGCCGGCAGCCAGAACTGTGGGATGCCGTGACCGGCGAAACCCGTCCCGCTACCGACTGGAAAATAGAAAACGGCCGCACATCACTCCCGCTTCACCTAGACCGCAATGGCTCCATTTTCGTGGTATTCCGCAAGCCCAGCACGCAGGCCAGCGCCCACACGGGCCCGAATTGGCTGGAAATAAATCAGGTGCAAACCCTGGTGGGGACGTGGCAAGTCCGTTTTGATACAAAATCGGCTGGGCCGGCGCAGCCCGTGGCCTTTGCCCAGCTGACTGATTGGAGCAAGCACGCCGACCCCAAAATCAGCCATTATTCCGGCACGGCCGAGTACAGCCAGACGTTTAAATGGAAGCCCACCAAGGGACCTAAGCAGCGCGCCTACCTTGACCTGGGGCAAGTCGCCAACCTGGCCGAAGTGCAGCTCAACGGCAAGCCCTGCGGCATCGCCTGGACCGCCCCCTACCGCGTCGACATCACCGACGCTCTTCAAAAGGGCGACAACCAAGTCCGCATTCTCGTCACCAACACCTGGGCCAACCGCCTTATCGGCGACCAGGCCCTGCCCGCCGACCAGCGCCCGACGTGGACGCCCGCGCCGCCGCCGGCCACTGGCAAGCCGCTGCTGCCGGCGGGGTTACTGGGGCCGGTTACGCTCAGTGTCAGCAAATAAGCCATTCCCACCCCTACAAAATAGCTCGATGAACGTGCAACTTAAGAAACTTAGCTTCGGCCTGTTGGCGGTGGCAGCTGCGGCCGGCCAGCCCGTTTTCGCTCAGCAAAAGGCACTTGTGAACACCTCCGCCAGCTCGCACGCCAAGCTGAGCAGCGTGGATATGGGCAGCGTGCAGTGGACCAACGGCTTCTGGGCCGAGCGCTTCGACGTGTGCCAAAAATCGATGATTCCGACCATGTGGGCGCTCTACCACTCCGACCGCAACCACGCGTACAAGAACTTCGAAATTGCGGCGGGCCAGGAGAAAGGCGCGCACAAGGGCCCGCCCTTCCACGACGGCGACTTTTTTAAGCTGCTGGAAGCGCTGTCGGCTTCTTATGCCGTGACGCACGACCCCAAGCTGGACCAGCAGCTCGACGAAGCCATTGCACTGATTGTGAAGGTGCAGCGGCCCGACGGCTACCTCAGCACCCAGAGCACCATCGCGGAGCTGAACAACCCCGGGCAGCAGGCGGCGTTCAAAAACCGGCTGAATTTTGAAACCTATAACCTGGGTCATTTGATGACGGCCGGCTGCGTGCACTACCGCGCCACGGGCAAAACCACGCTGCTTAATGCGGCGAAGAAAGCCACCGATTACCTGTACAATTTCTACAAAACGGCCTCGCCCGAGTTGGCGCGCAACGCCATCTGCCCGGCGCACTACATGGGCGTGGTGGAGATGTACCGCACCACCCGCGACCCGCGCTACCTGGAGCTGGCCGAAAGCCTCATCAACATTCGCGGGCTGGCCGCCGACATCGGCACCGACGACAACCAGGACCGCCTGCCCTTCCGGCAGATGCAGAAGGCCGGCGGCCACGCCGTGCGGGCCAACTACCTCTTCGCCGGCGCGGCCGACGTGTACGCCGAAACCGGCGACCAGACGCTGCTCACCACGCTGAACAAGATGTGGGACGACGTGACCCAGCACAAAATGTACGTGACCGGCGCCTGCGGAGCGCTCTACGACGGCGTGTCGCCCGATGGCACGGCCTACAAGCCCGACACGGTGCAGAAAATCCACCAGGCCTACGGCCGCGACTACCAGCTGCCCAACCACACGGCCCACGGCGAAACCTGCGCCAACATCGGCAACGTGCTCTGGAACTGGCGGATGCTGCAAATCACGGGCGACGCCAAGTATGCCGACGTGATGGAAACGGCGCTCTACAACAGCGTGTTATCTGGCATCAGCCTCGATGGGCAGCGGTTTCTGTATACTAACCCGCTGGCGTATTCGGCCGATTTACCGTTTTCGCAGCGCTGGTCGAAGGAGCGGGTTGACTACATCAGCCTCTCCAACTGCTGCCCGCCCAACGTGGTACGCACCATCGCGGAGGTGAACAACTACATGTACAACGTGTCGGATAAAGGCCTGTGGCTGAACCTGTACGGCGGCAACAACCTGAGCACGAAGCTCAAAGACGGCTCGCCCCTCAAGCTGACCCAGGAAACCAACTACCCCTGGGATGGCAACGTGAAAGTAACCCTGCAAACCGCCCCGAAGAAGCCGTTTTCGCTGTTTTTCCGGGTGCCCGGCTGGAGCGAAGGCGCGGCGCTGCTCGTGAACGGCCAGCCCGTGGCTGCCACCCTCACGCCCGGCCACTACGCCGAAATCAACCGCCGCTGGAAGGCCGGCGACAAAGTGGAGCTGCAACTTCCGATGCCCGCGCAGCTGCTGGAAGCCAACGCCTTAATCGAAGAAACCCGCAACCAGGTGGCCGTGCGCCGCGGCCCCGTGGTGTACTGCCTCGAAGCCAGCGACCTGCCCGCCGGCAAACCCCTCAGCGGCCTGATTGTGGACGCCAATACCGTCTTCACGCCGCGCCACACCACCATCGCCGGCTCCGACGTGGTGTGGCTGGAAGGCCAGAGTGCATTTGCCGATAACTCGGCCTGGAAAGGCCAACTGTACCATCCCCTTTCCCGGGAAAAGCCTGCCACCGTGCCGTTTAAGCTGGTGCCGTACTACGCCTGGGGCAACCGCGGGCTGCACGATATGGAAGTGTGGCTGCCGGTGAGCCGGTAATTTTCAGAACGATGTAGAGACGCGACACTTCGCGTCTCGGCGTCCACGCCGTCGTGCCGATTCCGTCCAGTGACGAGACGCGAAGTGTCGCGTCTCTACAGCCCGCCAATTTGAAGAATGAAAACCCAGTCCCTTTTTCTTTTCTGTCTCTCACTCTCCCTTCCGCTGCTGAGCCACGCCCAGCTGCGCCTCGCTTCCCTGTTCACCGATAACATGGTGCTGCAACAGCAGGCCGAGTGCGCGGTGTGGGGCTGGGCCAAAGCCGGCAGCACCATTGCCGTCAATCCCTCGTGGAGCAAGCAGAAATACACGGCCCAGGCCGACGCGGCCGGCAAGTGGCGGCTGAAAGTGAAAACGCCGGCCGCCAGCTATACGCCTTATACACTGAGCATCAGCGGCGACGGCCCAGCCGTGCAGCTCAAAAACGTGCTGGTGGGCGAGGTGTGGCTCTGCGGCGGGCAGTCGAACATGGAAATGCCGATGAAGGGCTTTAAGGGCCAGCCAGTGCTGGGCTCGAACGAGGCCATTCTGCACTCCAAAAATGAGCAGCTGCGGCTGTACACCGTGCCCCGCTCGTCCGTCACGGAGGCGCAGGACAACAGCAAGCCCTCGCCCTGGCGCGTGGCCGAGCCCGAGGCGGTGAGCAATTTCAGCGCCACCGCCTACTATTTCGGGCGGCTGTTGCAGGAGCAGCTTGGGGTGCCGGTGGGCCTGCTGCATTGCAGCTACAGCGGCTCCTTCATCGAGGCGTGGATGGACGCCGAGACGGTGCGCCAGTTTGCGGGCGTGAAGGTGCCGGCCAAGAGCGACACCATCAAGCTGGTGAGCCGCACGGCCACGACGCTCTACAACGGCATGCTGCATCCCGTTGAGGGCTACGGTATTAAAGGCGCCATCTGGTATCAGGGCGAATCGAACTACGACAACCCCGACGAGTACGCCAACAAGTTGGCGGCGCTGGTGAAGCTGTGGCGCACCAAGTGGGGCGTGGGTGACTTCCCGTTCTACTACGCCCAGATTGCGCCCTTCGACTACACCCGCACTTCCAAAAACAAGGGCGGCAAATACAACTCGGCCTTCCTGCGCGACGCCCAGCGCAAGGCCCAGGACCAGATTCCCAACGCGACCATGGCCGTGCTGCTCGACGTGGGCGAGGAAGCCAGCATCCACCCCATGCGCAAAGAGTCCGGCGGCACCCGCCTGGCCCTGCTGGCCCTGGCCCAGACCTACGGCCGCAAAGGCTTTGGCGCGCTGCCCCCCACCTACGAATCGATGACGGTGAAGGACAACACGGTGGCCGTGCGTTTCAAGAATTCGCCGATGGGCATGACGAGCTTCGGGCAGGAGCTGACGGGCTTTGAAATCGCCGGGACCGACCAGAAGTGGTACCCGGCCAAAGCCGTCATCGCGGGCAGCGTCATCAACGTCTCGGCCGAGGCGGTGAAGGCGCCCGTGGCGGTGCGCTACGCGTTTCAGGACTACACCAAGGCTACTTTGTTCAGCAACGAAGGGCTGCCGGTGTCGTCGTTCCGGACGGATGAGTGGGCGCAATGAGAATGGCCGCAAGCACTAGGGCGAACGTCATGCTTCGCCAAGCTCAGCATGACGTTCCGCTATTTCGCTCGAAACTGGTGCGGCAAGTGCTTCTGCTGTTTCTCGCCATTCTCCCTTCCCTTTCCCCCGCCCAAAGCCCCGAGCTCACCACCAACAACATCACCTGGACCACGCCCAGCCGCAACGCCGGCGAATCCATGCCCTGCGGCGGCGGCGATATTGGCCTGAACGTGTGGGCTGAAAACGGCGACGTGTTGTTCTACATTGCCCGCAGCGGCACCTTTGATGAGAATAACTCGCTACTGAAGCTGGGCCGCGTGCGCCTGCGCCTCACGCCCAATCCGTTTGAGAAAGGCACTTTCAGGCAGGCACTGACCCTGCAAACCGGCGACGTGACGCTGACCGGCACCGTGGGCCGAAATACCGCCCAGGTGCACATTTGGGCTGAGGTGTTCAGACCCATCGTGCACGTGGAAGTAACCGGCAGCCAGAAATTCTCCATCGAGGCCAGCTACGAAAGTTGGCGCTTTGCCGACCGCCGCCTCAAGGGCAAAGAAAACAACCAGAACTCCTACAAATGGGCGCCGCAGGGCGAGGTAAAAACCCGGCGCGACAGCATCGGCTTTCGCGGCCAGGGCGTCGAGTTTTTTCACCAAAACCAGGGCCCAACGGTGTTCGACGTGGCCGTGCGGCAGCAGGGGTTGGATGGCGTTAAAAACCAGCTTTACAACCCGCTTAGCCAGCTGATTTTTGGCGGTGCGCTGCAGGGCCCGAACATGCGGCCCGCCGGCAAAACCACCGGCCAGTACCTCAACACGCCCTACCACGGCTGGAAGCTGCAAAGCCGCGCCCCCGCCCGCAGCCACTCGCTGGTGGTGGCGCTACACACGGCCCCGGTGCCCACCGCGCCGCAGTGGCAGCAGGAGTTGCAAAAGACGCTGGCCGCCGCGCAAAACTCCAAGGCTGCCCGCCAGCGCACCCTCGCCTGGTGGCGCACTTACTGGCAGCGCAGCTTCATCCACATTCAGCCCGAAAAAGCGGCGGCCAACGCCACGGAGTGGCAGGCGGGCCGCAACTACCAGCTGATGCGGTATATGCTGGGCTGTAATGCGTTCGGCCAATACCCCACCAAGTTCAACGGCGGCCTCTTCACCTACGACCCCGTGCTGACGGACTCCACCCTCAAGTTCACGCCCGACTTTCGCAACTGGGGCGGCGGCACCCACACCGCCCAAAACCAGCGCCTCGTGTACTGGCCGCTGCTGAAAAGCGGCGACGCGGAATTGCTGAAGCCGCAGTTCGATTTCTACCTGCGCCTGCTGCGCAACGCCGAATTGCGCAGCCGGACTTACTGGCACCACCCCGGTGCAAGCTTCACCGAGCAGCTCGAAAACTTCGGCCTGCCCAACCCCGCCGAGTACAACTGGAAACGCCCCGCCGACTTCGACAAAGGCCTGGAATACAACGCCTGGCTGGAATACGAGTGGGACACGGTGCTGGAATTTTGCCTGATGATGCTCGACGCGGAGCAGTACGCCGGCCAGGATGCCACGCCCTACCTGCCCTTCATCGAAAGCTGCCTCACTTTCTTCGACGAACACTACCAATACCTGGCCCGCCAGCGCGGGGCCAAGGCCCTCGACGGCGCGGGCCACCTCGTGCTCTACCCTGGTTCGGGGGCCGAGACCTACAAAATGGCCTACAATTCCACCGCCACCATCACCGGGCTGCGCACCGTGCTCACGCGCCTGCTAGCCCTGCCGCCTACCTACGGCCCGCCCGCGCAGCGCCAGAAATGGGCCGCCATGCTGGGTCGGATTCCGGCCATCAGCTTTCGCGAAAGCCAGGGCCGCCCCACCATCGCGCCCGCCAAATCCTGGGAGCGCCTCAACAACACTGAAAGCCCGCAGCTCTACCCAGTATTTCCCTGGGGCGCCTATGGCGTGGGCAAAGCCGGCCTCGACACGGCCCGCAACACGTACTTGTACGATGCCGACGTGCGGAAATTTCGCTCCCACGTAGGCTGGAAGCAGCACAACATCTTCGCCGCCCGCCTCGGCCTCACCGCCGAAGCCGCCGAGCTAACCGTGAAGAAACTCCAGGATTCCGGCCGCCGCTTCCCCGCCTTCTGGGGGCCGGGCTACGACTGGACGCCCGACCACAACTGGGGCGGCTCGGGCATGATTGGCTTGCAGGAAATGCTGCTGCAAACCGATGGCCGGAAAATTTATCTACTGCCGGCCTGGCCGAAGAATTGGGACGTGCATTTCAAGCTGCACGCGCCCTACCAAACCACCGTGGAAGGCGTGTTAAAAAACGGGAAGCTGGAGCTGCTGAAGGTGCTGCCCGAGTCGCGGCGGGCCGACGTGGTGGTAATGTAGCGCGGACTCGCAGCGTCCACGCCGCTTCTAATGCCCGTTGAACACCACGTACAGCCCCACCATCACCAAGGCCAGCGCGGCCCACAGCAGCCGCACGCGCCGCGTGGGTTGGGCCAGCACCCCGTAGTCCACCGCCTGGCGCCGCGCCTGGCCCGCCGGGTCGGTCAATGAAACCAACACAGCGGTTACGAATAGCGCGGCGAAGATGAGGAACGACAGCACCAGGTAATGCGGCCAGAAGCTGTATTTCGCCGAAGGCAGCACCCACAGGTACACCACGCCCACCCCTAGGCTGAAAGCCGAACCCAGCGACAAAATCCCGTTCACCGCCCACTGGGTGGTGCGCCGCCAGAACACCGACAACAGGAACACCACCGCCAGCGGCGGCGCAATGAAGCCCAGCACCGCCTGAAAAATATCGAACAGATTCAGGCCCTTCACGCTGTCGATGGCCAGCGCCACCAACACCGCAAAGCCGCAGCCGACCAGGATGGTGAGCCGCCCCACGGCCTTGATTTGCTGATTACTGGCGTTGGGATTGATGTTGCGGGCGTATACGTCCATCGTGAAAACGGTGCTCAAGGAATTGAGTGAGGAGCTGATGGTGCCCACCAGCACGGCAATGAGCACGACAATGACCAGGCCTTTCATACCCGCTGGGAAAAGGCTCGTCACCATCGTCATGTAGGCTTCGCTGGGGTCTTTGAGGTTCGGAAACAAAATGAAGCACAAAATGCCCGTGCCGATGAACAGCGGCAGCGACAGGATTTTGAGCCAGCCAATGAAGTTCACGCCCAGCTGGCCCTGCTCCAGATTTTTGGCCCCGAGCACCGACTGCACCATGGCCTGGTCGGTGCAGAAAAACGCCACCGCCGATACCGGGTAGCCCAGCAAAATGGCATACCACGGGTACTTGGGGTCGGAAGCCGGGTGCAGCAGGTTCCAATAATTGCCCGGCACGCCGTGGTACACGGCACTGAGCCCGCCTACCTTCAGCACGCCAATGACGGTGAGCGTGAGCGACACGGCAATGAGCAGAATCATCTGAAAAACATTGACTTTGGCAATGGCCTTAAGCCCACCCACGAAGGCAAAAAACCCCGCAAACAGCACCAGCACCACCACCGACTGCCACATGGGAATCCCCAGAATCTGGCGCACCAGAAAGCCGCCCGCGAACAAGCCCAGCGACAGCCACGAAATCAGGATTTTAATCAGCGCGTACCAGGCCAGAATGTTCTGCGTCGAGTCGCCGTACTGCCGGCCCATGAAGCCCGGCATGGTGCTGACATTGGCCGCCAGGTAGCGCGGGGCAAACACCACCGCCAGCAGGAATAAAAACACGAAGGCGTACCACTCAAAATTCACCGCCACAATGCCCGTGCTGTAGCCAATGCTGGCAAACGCCAGCAGCATCGAAGGCCCCACGTTGGTGCCCCACATATTGAACCCAATGCTGGCCCAGCCCAACGATTTATTGGCCAGAAAGATGGATTCATCGGGCTTATTGCGCTGCGAGGCACTGGCCCGGAAGCCGATAACCACGAGGATAATGACGTAGGCCACGACGATGGCGTAGTCCCAAGCGGTGAGGTGGCCGAGTAGGTTGTTGCCCATGCGGGTGGAGGGTGGTTTTGGGGTGGGAATTGGGGAGAAAATTGATAGGTAAAAACGACAGTCATGCTGAGCGGAGCGCAGCGCAGTCGAAGCATCTCTACCGCTTCGTTGCTAGCGTCAGGAATTAGTATTGAGGTAGAAATGCTTTGACTACGTTGCGCTCTGCTCAGCATGACGGCCTTTTTCTAGTCATTCTAATTCAGCTCAACGCCATGCTCGGCCAGCAGGTCGCGCACCTTCACCGGCTGGCCGGTATTCAGCGAGCGGTCCATGGCTTGCAGCAGCGCTACCGTGCCGATGCCCTCTTTCAAATCCGGATAGGCAGTAAAATCCTGCTCGATGGAATCGGCGAAATACTCCAGGTAGTTCTGGTATTCGCCGGCGTGGTGGCTCTTGCCTTCGAAGCGGAAATAGTGCTTCAGCTTGTGCTCCCAGGTGATGAGGCGCTCCTCGCCAGTGCGGTCGGTGATGGCGTAGCGCAGGTCCATGTAGTCGCCCTGGCTGGCGCCCTCGGTGCCGCGCAGGATGCAGCTCATCTCCGAGTCGCGGGTCACGGGCTGCACGGGGCCGGTGTAGCAGCCGCTCACGCGGGCCACGCGGCCATCGGTGCTTTTGAAGATGAAGTGCATGGTATCCTGGTGCTTGAGGCCACCCTTGGCGCCGTTGCTGCTGAGCATGCCGTAGCCCATCACTTCCTCTATGTTGGGCAGGTACCAGCGAATGAAATCGACCGGGTGACTCAGGCCACCGTAGAGCCACTTGAAAGCGTTTTCCAGCGACCAGCCTTTTTCCAGAAACCAGCGGTGGTCGGCGTGGTAGTAGGCTTCGATGGTGATGAGCTCCCCGATGAGGCCGGCCTCGTAGTCGGCCCGCTGCCGCTTCATGGGCTCGAAAAACCGCGAGCTTTGGCCCACAAACAGCTTTTTGCCCGAGGAGCGGCTCAATTCCAGCAGCTCGTTGGCCTTGCTGAGGTCGTCGATAAACGGCTTGGTGCAGACGACGTGCTTACCGGCCCGCAGGGCCTGCGCCACGTGCTCGGCGTGCAGATGGTCGGGCGTGTAGATGGCCACGGCGTCGATTTCCGGGTCATCGAGCAGGTCCTGATACTGCGTGGTGTAGTGCGGGAAGTTAAATTCTTCGGCGCGGTGCCGGCACAGGTCTTCGTTGCGGTCGCAGATGGTTTTGAGTTTCCATTTCGGGCTGTTGAGGGCGGCCGACATGGTGCTGCGGCCTTCGCCGAGGCCCAGGATTCCGAGGGTGAGCATTTAATTGGCAGGTTTTAAAATGGCGGTTTTTGGTTTGGCGGCCAAGGGTTTCAGAAACACCCACGTTTCGCCCGGTTTGGTGCCGGGCAGTCCTTCCTGGTACTGCTTCATCAGCGCGTTCCAGTCGTCTACCCGCGGGTTGTTCAGGGAAGTCTTGGGGTTCAACTCATCCAGCTTAGCACCCTTCGGAATACTGATAACCAGCATCAGTTGCCGCCCCTGCCGAAACACCAGCAGCTGCTGAAAGCTGGCGTTGCAGAAGCCCTGCGCCACCTCCGGCCACTTCTGAAACTGCGTGGCGTGGTAGTTCAGATATTCTTGTTGCCTGGTTTTATCCGCAACCAGCTTACACGTCAGGATGATGTTATCCCACTGCTTGGCGGTGGTTTTATCGGTGCAGTAGTGACGGTCGAATTTGTAGAAGGGCGCGGCGTAGAGCTTCACTTCGTTGCTGGCATAAATAGCAGCCAGGTTCTTTTGCAGCGCCTGGATGCTGGCGGTTTTGCCGTAGGCAATGAGATGATTTTGCCAGCGGTAAATACCCGAATTTGGCACGCTGTATTTCCGGCACAACGCAGTTAGATTTTCGACCGAAACAGCCGCCTTACCGGGGCCGACAATTTCGACTACCGACATCTTTTCGCCAGCTTGTGCAAACGTCAGCAGCGGCAGCAATACCAGCAAACCACACAACCATTTTTTACCGCAGAGGAGCGCAGAGGTTTTCGCAGAAGGACGCAGAGGCTGTTCCATTACAAGGCCTGATAAGTCACCACGTACGCGCGCCCTTTTTCCAGCGTCAGCTCATACTGCCCGCCGCCTTTTGCCACGATTTTGCCGCTTTTACAGCTCGGTTTCGACTTGCTGGCAAAGCGCAGCGTACCGGTCCCCACTGCGCCTTTCACCTTCAACTGCTTGGGGCCGGCGGCCACCGTGATGTCGCCCTGCGGCGTGGGCACGGTGCCTTCCATCCACTGCAGGCCGCCGAGGTTGGGCACGATTTCGTAGGTAGCGTAGCCCGGCGTGAGCGGCTTCACGCCGAGGTAGTACTTGCCGAGCAGGTAAATCGGGCTGGCGCCCCAGGCGTGGCACAGGCTCTTGCCGAAGGGCCGGCCGTACATGGCCAGGTGCTCGGTGCCTTTTTTGGTGGGGTCGTATTCTTCCCAGAAGGAGGTAGCGCCTTCGTTCAGCATGCCGCCCCAGTACGACTTCATTTCCTTAAGTACGTACGGCTGCTCGCCCAACGCGCACAGCGCTTCCAGCTCGTAGAAGCGCATGTAGGGCGTCGTGATTTTGGGCACCTGCGGGTTCAGGAGCACCGATTTTTTCACCTGCTGCTCCTGCGCGGAGCTGAGGTAGTCGAAGAAGATGGCGAACATGTTGGCGTAGCGCGTCACGTTCTCGGTGGGCTGGCCAGCCACGCGGCTGTGGACCAGGGCACCCTTACCGGCGTTCCAATAAGTGGCGAATATTTTGGCCTTGAGGTCGGTAGCGAGCTGCTGGTATTTCTGTGCGCCGGCCTGGTCATCTACCAGCTTGGCGCACAAGGCTATGCTTTCGAGGCTGCGGCAGAGCAGCAGCTGCTCGAAGCTCACTTCGCCCTTCTTGCTCAGCCCATCGGCCCAGTCGATGAAGACCCAGTCGCCGGCCAAGCCTTCCATCAGGCCATCCTGGTTGCGGCGGCCGAGGCAGTAGTCCATCAGGCTTTGCATGCGGGGGTAGAGCTGCTGCACCTGGGCTTTGTCGCCCGTGTACTGGTAGGCATCGTACACGCTGATGAACCAGTAGAAACTGTAGTCCATGATGGTGTTGATGTGGCTGGTTACCGGGTCTTTGCCGCGCAGGGCAAACTGCGTGCGGTTCACCGTCGGCGTGTCGAAGTAGAGGTAGTAGTTCATCAGGTAGCTTTGGTAAGCATCGCCCGACCACACCCACCGGTCGCGCTTAATGCCGTCGATGAAAAACTCCCGCGTATTGAGGTGCATGGTGTAGGCCGCCACGTCCCAGATTTTATTCAGCTGCGCGTCCGAGCAGCGGAATTTGCCCCGCTCTGCCACCGGCGCATACTCGTAGAGCAGCGACACCGAATCGAGGCTCACGCCCGCCTCCGGCCGGATGTTGACGTAGCGAAATGCCTTCGACAAGCTCGTCACCCGGTCGCCTTTCTGCGGCTGGTCCACGGCCAAGTATTCCAGCGTTTCGCAGGTTTCGATAGCCAGGGCTTCTTCCTTCGACTCGCCAAAATACACCGCCACCTGGCCCTTGCCTTTCAAGCCATGCAGCTTGATGTAGCCAAAGGTTTCGCGCCCGAAATCGGCTACCAGCCCCTGCGGCGTGCGCTCCACGCGGGCCGCGCGGCGTACCTCCGTCGGCAGCTTAAAAGCAGAAGGGAGAGACTCGGGCGCATCAAAATTCCAGGCGCCCGCCTGCAGCCAGGTCGTGCCCGACTGGTCGGAGGTTTTGCCCGAAGCGTCAATCCACTCCTTGTCCTCATACGTCACCAGCCACGAGGCATCGGAGGCAATGGTTTTGCCGCGCACGAACACGGCTGGCGGCGTGGCTTGGTTGTACACTTTGATATTGAGGCGATGCCGGCCAGCCGGCACGGTCAGGCGCGTAGGCGCGCCGGTCAGCGGCTTGCCGTCGAGCTTTACGTTGTACTGGCCCTCGGCGCGCAGCTCTACTTCTTCGGGCTGCGCGAGGTCAAAATCTTTGTGGAAATCGATAAGCACGTAGTGGCTATCCATCCGCCAGAACACCGGGAAGAACGTGCCGCGCTCGGTGCGGCGGTTCTGCATCTGGTTGCCCAGCCAGATTTCGTAGTCGCCGGGATACCAAATCCAGGTGGCTTTTTGGGCGAAGCCGGGGAATGTCAGGAGCAGCAGGAGTAGCACGGCGGCCCAACGGGAAACCTCACCCCCGGCCCCTCTCCAAAAGAGAGGGGAGCCTGATGATATTTTGGGTGTTGTTTGGGGAAACTTCTTCATAAAATCAATCTATTTCACTTGTTAGTCGTCAGGCTCCCCTCTCTTTTGGAGAGGGGCCGGGGGTGAGGTTCCGGCGTCAGGGTGTCCGCAAATCCTGAAATCCCGCCTCCAGCCCCGCCGCCTGCTTGATAGCGTCGCTTACCATCGGGCCATTATTCTTCCAGACGTTGCCCGGCCCGTTGGCATTGGCCAGGAATTTCTCAGCCGGGCACCAGTTGTCCTGCACCGTGATGCTGGAAGAGCCCTCGTCCAGGTATAGGTAAAACCAGTGGTCGGGGTCGTGCACGTAGGACGCCCAGCCAATTTCATCGACGCGGTTTTCGCTGATGACCGTGCCCGGCTGGGCCGAAAGCGTATACACGCCCGCCACGTCGTAGGTGTGCTGGGCGTAGTGGTGAATGTAGTTGGCCTGCACGCGGTTGTCGCGCATGGCGTTGGCCGTTTTGGTCCAGCCCCAGCCCAGGCTGATGCCGGTGTAGGGCACCTGCGCCACCTCGTTGTGCCGGATGCTAACGCCGCGCACAAAGCCCGCCGCGATGCCCACCGCGCCCCAGTCCTCGTTGCCGCAGTCGGTCACGAGGTTGTTTTCCAGCAGCTCATTGGTGCAGATTTCGCGCTCGTCTTTCGGGTTGTAGGGCAGGTGCGTTTCCACGCTTTCGTCGGAAAATTTGCCCAGTTGAATCCCGTTCACGGCCACGTCGCGCACAGTGCAGCCGCTGATGACGTCGTCGTGGGTGCCACTCTGGCAGTCTAGGGCCGTGGCACCCATATGCAGGAACTGGCAGCGCTCGAAGCGTGTATGGTGCGCGTTCTGTACCTCCACCCCCGCCGGCGGGCGACCAATCCAAGCTTGGTTTTCGAGGCCGGCTTTGTCGGGCGTGCCGGGCTTGGCCAGCGAGTAGCCATCCAGCAGGTACATGCCGGCCTGCAAGGGCACATGGCCCTGCTGCGAAGGCCGCAGCCAAGTGGTGTAGGCGAACGTCAGGCCTTTAAATTGCACGTGGCTCACGGTATGGTCGAGGGTGCCCTGCACGCGTAGCAGCGTTTCCAGGGCCGGCGCTACCACCCGGGCGGTGGCCAGGTTTTCGCCAGCGCGGGGCCAGTAATACACCTGCCCGTGCGGCGCGTCATAAAACCATTCGCCGGGCTGGTCAAGCAGCTCGATGGCATTGGTGAGGTAGAAGGCCGAGCTGCCGTTTTTGCCGTTGATGATGGGTCGCGGCCAGGGGTGCTCAAACTGGATGCGGCTTTCGGGCTCCTGAAACGTGAGGCGCGTTTTGTCACCGGCGACGGTCAGGGTTTTCACGCGCAGCACGTTCACGGCCCACATCTGGTGCAGCACCATTTCCAGTTGGCCGGGCTGTTTCACCGAGGCTAGGGCAGCAGTCGGCACCAGCGTTTCGCGCTTGTCGGTGTCCCAGGTGAGTAGGCGGGGCAGGTTGTCATTGTTGGGGGTGCGGGCGCGGGTGGCCTTGCGGCCATTCACCCATAGCTGGCGAAAATTGAGGGTGCGGCCGGCCAGCTGCGGCGCATCGGCTACCCACACCTGGCCCTGCGCGACAGCCGGCAGGCCGGCAATTTTGCTAACCGCTTTGCGCCAGCCCGTTACTGATACGCCCCCGCTCAGTACCGGCCGCTCGCCGGGCGCGGCGGCTACCACCGTGGGGCTAGCGGCTGTGCCCGCGTCTTCGGGGCGAAAAAACCACGGTTCTGTCAGTTGGTACTCGCCGCCCTTCAGCCAGATGCGCACGCCATCGGCCACCGAGGCATCGTGCAGGCGGCGCAGGTCGCGGGCCTGGCGCAGGGCGGCATTTGGGGTAGCCAGCGGCTGGGCCTGGTTGCCGGGGTTGCGGTCGGAGCCGTTGGGCGCCACCCAGATGTCGGCAGCGTGGGCAGGCGCGGCGGCTAGCAGGCTGAGGGCGATGAGTAACGTTCGAGTCATGCTGAAGGTAGCGTGGACTCTGCGCGTCCGCGTAACGAGCGCAGCGAGTATTGGCAACTGCACTTGAATTATGTTTAAAATCAACCGGCGCAGACGCGGATACTCGCTGCGCTCGTTGCGCGGACGCGCAGAGTCCACGCTATATTCAAGGCGCCACCGCCTTCGCAAAAACCGCCTGCAAGTCCTCGAAACTGTGCAGCGCGTTAGCTGGTAGCCCCTCCCCTTTCGGCCCAAAAACGTGCTGCGCTTCTTCCTTTTCGATGGTCACTTTCGACTCATCCAGCTTGCCCGTTTTATCCTCGGCGGCGGCCAGATTCAAACCCAGGTTTTTGGCCATAAACTCGTACATCGCCTGCCGCTTGGAGGGGCCGTAGTCGTGGCCTTCTTTGGGCAGGTGAGTGTTTTGCACGAGGCCGGATTGTCCGTAGTAGCCGTAGATTTTTTGTAAATAAGGATAGGCGACTTCGGGCGTCTGGGCAGTCCAGTCGCCACCGTCGGTAATGGCGAGTTGAGGGCGCGGAGCGGCCATGGCGGCGATTTCGGCGTTGTTGGTTCCGTTGCCACAGAGGTGCACGGGCTGGCCGCTTTCGCAGGGGCAGCCGCCGCTGTGGTAGGTCGAAAGCATCACGACGGGCACACTCACTTTGATGCGGTCGTCGAGAGCGGTAAGCAGCATGGTCTGGCTGCCGCCGCCCGAGCCGCCGGTAATGGCGACACGGGTTTTGTCGGCGTCTTTCAGCGACAGCAGATAGTCCAGCGCCCGCTCGCCGTTCAGGGCCTGCACCGTCATGGCGAGGCTTCGGCGGTGGTCTTCGCCCTTGAATTGCAGCAGCGACTCGCCCCAGGCAAACAGGTCGTAGCTGTACACCATCGCGCCCATCCGGGCCAGCGTGGCGCAGCGCAATTGCGCATCGGCCCGGTAGCGCCCGTCGCCAAAGTGCCCATCGGGACTGATGATAACCGGGGTTTTGCCCTTCGCTTTGAGCGGCTTGTAAAGCGAACCAGTCATGTAGTAGCCAGGCAGTGTTTCGATGGCCACGTTCTCCACGGAGTAGCCGTCAAACTGCCGCTTATTGGTAATGATGGGCTTGCTGGCCGGCTTAGTGGGCATGGGCGACAGCCGCAACGCCGACCACATGCAGCTGCGCAGCTCGGCTTTGCGCTTCTCCCAGGTGGCCGCGTCGTGGTACTGGCTGGCGAGCTGCGCTAACTGGGCCGCGCCTTCGTCGGGCGTTTTGAGGTGGTACTGGAAGGTCTTGAGCTTGTATGTTTTGTCGCCGGTTTTCGCCGCCTGATAGTCAAACGGAGCCAGCACGCTGCGTAAGGTTTCGTCCACGTCGGGGCGGAAGCGCCACTCAGCGTAGGTCACGTACTTGTCCTTCACCATGGCCGCGTCGGGCCGGATTTTCACCCCGTAGCGCTGCTGAATCTTCTCCAGCACCTGCTGCAAGGGCTCGCGGTACTGGTCGTCGGAGTTTTGCGCCTGGGCGGCGGTAGTGAGGAAAAACGAACCTAGGAACAGGCGGAAGATTCTGAACATGGGTGGGAATGCTGTTGGTGTTTGGGGTGCCGGCCTTGCGTGAACCTCACCCCCTAGCCCCCTCTCCAAAAAAGAGGGGGAACTAGTTTTTAGTCTTAATTTCTAGAATCTAGAACTAGAATTAGTCCCCCCTCTTTTTTGGAGAGGGGGCTAGGGGGTGAGGTTCACGGGCAGCGAGCCGCGTTAGTCCTTCGTAATTTCCGCCTCACCCACCGGCGCTTTGTATCCTTTCATCGCCGGCCACACGCCGTTCTCCATCTTCACCAGCTTCATCTTTTGGGGGTCGAGCACGGCGTGCTTGATGCGCTGGCGGCGCCAGGTGTACACGAAGTGCACCAGCCCGTCCTTGGTCTGAATCACCGACGGGTATGAGTACTGGCTGATGGGCGAGTCCTCTAGAATGGCCACCGCGTACCATTCTTTGCCGTCCTTCGATACGGCCACGTTGAGGGGGGTGCGGGGGCCTTTGGCGAGGGTACCGGGGGGTAGCACGTGGTTGTACACCAGCAGCTGGCGGCTGTCTTTCAGGGTCGCGGCGTCGGTGCCGGAGTTGTTGTTGGGCAGAGTGGTTTTGGCGAGGGGCGACCAGGTTTTGCCATGGTCCGTGGACCACGTTTCGAGGATGGCGCGGTCGCGGCTGCGGCACAGGGCTTGCAGGCGGCCGTCCTTGTAGGTGAGGATGCTAGGCTGAATCGCGCCTTGGGTTGCGCCATTGGGCACGGGCGCGGTTTTGGTCCAGGTCTTACCAAAATCCGGCGACGCCTCGAAATGTACCAGCCAGCCGCCGCTGCCCTCGGTGCTGGTGGGTGATAGTAGCGTGCCGTTTTTGAGCAGTACGGGCTTGTTTTTCACCGGCCCGATAAAGCCTTCCGGCAGCGCCTGGGCCGCCGACCACGTCAGGCCGTTGTCCTGGGAAGTGCGCAGCCAGCCCTTCCACTCCGCTGGTTTCGGGCCGATTTTATAGTACAGTTGCAACTCGCCGCCCGGCACTTGGTACAGCACCGGGTTCCAGGTGGGGTAGCGTAGAGTTTCGCTTTGCACGCCGTTGGCGACCTCCACCGGAGCCGTCCATTTGCCGTTTTCCTGGCGACTCACCCAGATGCCCACGTCGGGGTTGCGCTCCTTGGTGCCGCCAAACCACGCAGCCACGAGCCCCTTCGGCGTCTCGGCGATGGTGGCGGCGTGGCTCTCGGGGAAGGGCGCTTTTTCGAAGATAAATTCGTCGGTGACGATGCCCTGTTTCCACGGCTGCGTTTGGGCCGATGCGCCGTGCGCCAGCAGCCCGAGGGCCAGTAGCAAAATGGGGTTTCTCATGGCGATACGTTGGATGGCCGAAGCCGCTATTTATTGAGTTCGAGGCTGGCCAAGATGAAGGGGCCTACTCCTTTCAGGTCGTTGATTTTGATGCGTTCGCCCACGTAATATTCGTAGGAGCCGTTGCGCTCGGTGCCGGGACCTAGGCCGGCTACTTCGCACACTTGCAGCAAGTTCAGCTCACCATCGGGCTTTACTTCGATGAGCTTAGACGTGATGCCGTCGAAGCCTTTTTGGGCCACCGGGCGGTATTTCTTATTGAGGTAGCCCTTGTTCACGCCCTTGGCCAGCGTGTACACGAACATGCCCGAGGCCGACGCCTCCAGGTAGTTGCCGGGCTGGCCGCCCTTGTCCACCACCTGGTACCAGAGGCCGCTGGCGGGGTCCTGGTATTTCTGGATGGCCACGGCCAGTTGGTCAAGCACCTGCACCAGCTTGGGGCGGTCGGGGTGCTGGGCGGGGAGGTAGTCGAGCACATCAACCAGTGCCATGCTGTACCAGCCGATGGCGCGGCCCCAGAAGTTGGGCGACTGGCCGGTTTGGGGGTTGGCCCAGGCTTGCACGTGCTTCTCGTCCCAGCCGTGGTAGAGCAGGCCGGTTTTGGGGTCGCGCAGGTGCTTGTCGAGCAAGAGCAGTTGCTTGGCGGCCTCGTCAAACCCGGCCGGCTCCTTGAAATACGCCGCGTACTGGGCCACGAATGGGCTCGCCATGTATGCGCCATCGAGCCACATCTGGCTGGGGTATTTCTGCTTGTGCCAGTAGCCGCCGTCGCTGGTTTTAGGCTGTTGCTGAAGCTCCGCGTGCAGCTTTTGGAGGGCAATTTTATACTTCTCCTGCTTGGTATCGGTGTAGAGTTGAAACAGGAGCTTGCCCGAGTTGATGTTATCGAGGCTGTTGTCCAGCGGCTTGTAGTCCTTGTTGTGAATCTCGCCCTGGGCATCCACCATTTTGTCGCCGTACTGCTGCAAGGCGGCGCGCAGGCGCGGGTCGTGGTTCTGGTGCTCTAGCGCTTCCAGCGCGTGCATCAGCAGCCCCTGGGTGTAGCCCCAAGAGTCGCCCAGGTTGGGGTCTTGCAGCCACGGGCTCCGCTTGAGTACCGACAGCGCCATCCGCTCCGACCACTTGGCGGTGGCGGGAATTTGCGCGGTAGTGGGCGTTGGGGTTTGGGCGTAGGCGGCTGGGACACCAGCTAGTAGCAGCGCGGAGGCTAGTGCTGCTGTTAGCGCCTTTAGGTTCAGCTTATTTATGGCGGGGAGTTTGGTCATCAAAAGAGGAAGTCGGAATAATAGAATGTGGGGGTGGTGCAAGAAGCTCGCCGACCGTGGCGCCTCACCCCCTAGCCCCCTCTCCGAAAAGGAGAGGGGGAACTAGCTCTAGTTTTTAGTCTTAGCCCTAGTACGGTAGTCGTCAGGCTCCCCCTCTCCTTTTCGGAGAGGGGGCCGGGGGGTGAGGCGCCCCGTTGAACGGAGCGGTAGAGATGCTTCGCTGCGCTCAGCATGACGCTCTTTTGGTTACAATCTCCCATCACTGTTTCGCCACAAACGCATAATCCCCCGACCCAACCTCAAACACCGCCCTACCGCCTTCCATCCGCAAAAACTTCACCCCAGCCGCGCCAGAAGCCTTTTTGCCGCCTTCCGTCACGTCCTTCGCATCCTTGGCTGGCACATACACCAGCGCCTTAGAATTGCCCGGCACCGTGATGTTCCAAGTAAAGCGTTTGCCCTCCGTTTTCCAGCTGCTACGCACTAGCCCGCGCACCGATTGATAAGAAGCCTGCACCGACGTCAGCCCGTCAATCATAGCGGGCTTCATTTCCAACTGTGAGAAGCCCGGCGCGGCGGCCTTGATACCGGCCAAATCCTCGTAGTCCCAGATAATCAAGTCCCCGAGCAGCATCACGTGATTTTGGGAGTTCATGGCGGGGTCGGCGGTGTTGCCGTTCCAGAGTTCCCAGATGGTGGTGGCGCCGTTGGCGGCCATGTAGCCCCAGCTGGGGTAGTCGCGGTTGGTGGCCAGTTGGTAGGCAATGTCGGGGCGGCCCTCGGCGGTGAGGCCGCGCATGAGCCACTGCGTGCCGATGACGCCGGTGCTGATGTGGCCCTTGTTTTCGACCAGTATTTTATCGGCGATGTTCTGGAACACTTTGCCGCGCTCGGCGTCCAGCGTGATGCCGTAGGCCAGAGGTAGCAGGTTGGCCGTCACGGTGTTGTTGGCGTACTGCTGGTTTTGGGCGTTCAGGAACTTCTGGTTGAAGGCGTCCTTGATTTTGGCGCCTAGGGCGGCGTATTCCTGCGCATCGGCGGGCTTGCCAAGCACGGTAGCGAAGCGCTGCATCAGCGTCAGCAGGTGGTAGTAGGTGCTGGTAGCAATGACCTCGCCGCTGGTGTTGCGGGCGGGGTCCTGCGAGTGAAT
>JAKONR010000308.1 GCA_022701825.1 Hymenobacteraceae bacterium
GCGCTGGCGAGGCCGGCCTACGACTCTTGTCCGAGAAGCAAATTTTTTTGTGCAATTTCCTTTTAGTTAATATGTTATGCAGCATGATTGAGTGGGTCACCACGAATTTATCATACGTTATTGCTGAAAATGTAGCAGCCGGCACATACTGCGCAGTCGATAATTTTGTGGGGCTGAAAATTTTTTCAAAACTAAACAGTAAGTATTTACTCACCATTACAGGGCTGCTGGCTGCTGGCTCATGAACCGTTTGCCCACTTGGTGCTTCATGCCCACTGAGCGCCCGATTATCTGCTTTCCCAGCCGCTTTGCCCAGCAGCACGCGCCGGCCAATGGCTGGTCTGCCCGGTGCCGGCCCGCCGCCCGCCCGCAGCAACGGCCATGCTAGTTGAAGCTGTTCAATCAGCTAAGTCGATAAGTAAAAGCTGTACTGCCTAATGATTTTGGGTTCGCCCTAAATATAAACACTACTCACGCATAATAACACAATCGATTGTGTTTCCCTTTTCTCTTTCTTTTAATTCCCATCTTTCATGTAAAAGACATTACGCAACCGCTTGGCGCGCCAAGCATTTCACTCGCTGGTGCCGCTGGCTTGGTGCGCTACCGGCGGGGCTGCGCTGGCCGCCCCCGCTGCCGGGCTGGCCAGTTCAGCTAACCACGAGGCCCGCCCACACAAGTAACTCAAGCAGAACCATGAATCGCTTCTCCATCCTGTTAGCAGCGCTGGCCCTAGCTGCGCCGCTGCTGGCCCCGGCCCAATCGGTCCCGGTCGCCAAGCCCATCAGCCCCGACTTGTTTGGGATATTCTTTGAGGACATCAACTACTCGGCCGATGGTGGGCTCTACGGCGAGCTGGTGCAGAACCGCTCGTTTGAGTATACCCCTAGTGACCGGGGAGACTGGCACTCGCTCACCAGCTGGGATTACCTGCACGAGGGCTACGCTCTGGGGCGCGTGTCGGTAGAAACGGCCGCCCCACTGCATGCCAATAACCCCCACTACGTGCAGCTGTTTCTCGAAAACGCCGTGCAGAAAGGCGTGGGCCTAAAGAACCGAGGCTTCGACGGCGTGGTGCTGCAAACGGGCGAGCAGTATGACTTTTCGCTGTGGGCGCGCGTGAAGGAAGGCGCAACCATGCCGCTGCTGGTACAGCTGCGCGATAGAAAAGACCAGGTGCTGGCCGAAACCACCCTAGCGGCCCGGGGTGCGGGCTGGCAGCAGTACCGCGCCACCCTCACGCCCACCGGCACCGACCCCGAGGCCAGCCTGGTGGTGCTGGCCACCGGCGCGGGTACCGTAGACCTAGATATGGTATCGCTGTTCCCGCGTAAGACCTTTCACCAGCACCCCAATGGCTTGCGCCCCGACCTAGCCCAGACCATCGCCGACCTCCAGCCCAAGTTCGTGCGCTTTCCGGGCGGCTGCCTGGCCCACGGTGACGGCCTGGATAATATCTACGACTGGAAAAAAACGATAGGTCCGGTGGAGCAGCGCGTCGAGCAGCGCAACATCTGGAACTACCACCAAACGGCCGGCCTAGGCTACTTCGAGTACTTCCAGTTTTGCGAAGACATCGGGGCCAAAGCCCTGCCCGTGGTGCCCGCTGGCGTGAGTTGCCAGAACTCGGGCGGCACCTGGCGCACCGGGGGCAGCGGGCAGCAGTGCATTCCGCTGGCCGACATGGCCGCCTACACCCAGGACGTGCTCGACCTGCTGGAGTGGGCCAACGGTTCCGCTACCTCCACCTGGGGTGCCAAGCGGGCCGCCGCCGGCCACCCCGCGCCCTTCAACCTGGAGTACATCGGCATCGGCAACGAGGATAAAATCACGCCAGGCTTTGAGGAGCGCTTTAAGCTACTGTACGCGGCCGTGCGGGCTAAGTACCCCAAGGTGCAGGTAATCGGCACCGTGGGGCCAGCCCCAAAGGGCGAAGACTACGACAAGGGCTGGGCCCTGGCCGGCCAGCTCAACGTGCCGCTCGTGGACGAGCACTACTACGAAAGTCCCAAGTGGTTTTTGACCAACAACCGGCGCTACGACACCTACGACCGCAGCAAGCCAAAGGTGTACCTGGGCGAATACGCCTCGCGGGGCAATGTCCTGTTCAACGCCGTGGCAGAGGCCGCCTACATGACCTCGCTGGAGCGCAACGGCGACGTGGTGCACCTGGCCAGCTACGCGCCGCTGCTGGCCAAGGAAGGCCACACGCAGTGGAATCCTGACCTCATCTACTTCAACAACAGCACCGTAGTGCCCACCGTGAACTACTACGTACAGCAGCTTTTTGGCCAAAACCAGGGCACCGAGTACGTGGCCGGCGTGGTAGCGCCGCCCGCTGGCGCCGTGGCCGACACCACCGTAGCCGCCTCCTGCGTGCGCGACGCCAAAACCGGCGACATCATCCTGAAGCTAGTAAATGCTAGCGCCACGGCCCAGCCGTTTCAGGTCGATTTGTCGGGCTTGAAAGGGCTGAATATGGCGGCTACCCGCACCGTGTTTGCCGGCGACAAAGACGCGAAGAATACCTTCGCCAGCCCGCAAACGGTC
>JAKONR010000383.1 GCA_022701825.1 Hymenobacteraceae bacterium
ATGCTCTTCGATGGGCAGGGCCGGCCGCTGGGCGGCACCGCCACCACGCCCGCCGCGCCCTGGCCCAGCACCGGCACCGGCGTGGCCCTGCGCCTCGACGCGGCCCGCCGCCGCTACCTGCTGGTGCGCCTGCTGGGCCACGAGCTGCGCCGCGACGAGCTGGCCGTGCCCTAGCCGCCCCGGCACGGGCCGCCCAGTGCCGCCCCCGGCACTTTTGCCGCCGGGCGGTGCAACGGTCGGGCCGGGCACGGGCTCTTACTGGCGAGCCACGGGCTCTCCAGCCTCCTTTTCCCTGTTCTCATGACCAAGACCTTGCTATACACCGCCCTGGCGGCCGTGCTCTGCCTCACTAGCAGCTGCGACAAAGACGAGCCCACGGCAGCGGGTAAGTTTCAGGCGTGCGACGCCAGCGCCAAGCCCGTAAAAACCATTGTCAACGCGACGGGCTTCGTGCGCCTGGACCCGACCACCCAGCAGTGCGTGGTGTCGGTGCATCAGCCCGGCACTATTGACGTGGTAGACCTCGGCATCGTGTGCGGCAGCCTCCCCGAGGCTTTCCAAAAAGACGGTTTGAAAGTAACCGTGAGCGGCACCTTTAAGGAATACGGGCAGCCCGCGCCCCAGCCGCTGCCGGCTGGCTACACCTACTACTACCTCGAAGTATCGGCCATTCAGTAAGGCCTCTTATCGGCTCATTTTGGCTGAGGGGGAGGGCTGGCCGCCGCGCCGTGCGCCCGGCCCAGCGCTTGCGCAATGCGCTGCGCCGGCGCGGGCAGCGGCCGGGCCGCGACCCGCTGGCGTAGCGCGTCGGCCGGCACCTCTGTCAGCGCAAGCAGCGCCGCGTAAGGCTCGCCGCGCAGGCCTGGCAGCCGGGCAAAGGCGGGCTCGGCTGCGAGATGCCTATGCCTGGCGGGCGCGCCCGCCAAGCATAGGCATCTCGCAGCCTGCATAGCGCCGTTTGGTGCCTTTCATGCCTCATTTGGGTTCACATATGCGCCGCTAGGGGCCAGTAAAACGGCTTCCGGGGTTCGTAAAGCAGCTTCTGTGGTTCGTAAAGCGGCTTTGGGGGTTCGTAAAACGGTTTCCGGGGTTCGTAAAATGGTTTTCGGGGCTCGTAAAATGGTTTTGGGGGTTCGTAAAATGGTTTTTGTGGTCGACAAAACGCTGTTAAGGGCCGCGAATATGTCTTTTGTGGTCGAGGAAGTGCCGTTAGTGGTCGAAAAGGTACTGTCTGAGGTTTTGGAGACTAAGCAAGCAGCCTCAGCCGAGCGCTTCGATGGTACCGACGCCCGCATCCAGCCGCAGGGCGTGCGTGAGGCTGGCGGGTAGCTCATGGGCATAGTGGCTCACGTAGACCAGGGCCACGCTGGTGGCCTGGCACAGGGCATCGAGCACGCGGCGGAAGTGCAGGAGCTGCCCGGCATCGAGCCCTTGGCCGGGCTCGTCGAGCAGCAGCAGCGGCGGGCCTTTGACTAAAGCGCGGGCCACGAGCACGAGGCGCTGCTGGCTGGCGGGTAGCTGCCGCAGGGGCAGCTCGGCGCTGCCCGCCAGGCCCAGCACGCGCAGCCAGCGGGCGGCCCGCTCGCGCTGGGCGGGCGTGGGGGCGGCGCGCACCAGCTTGTCGGTAAAGCCGGTTTCGACCACCTGCTGCACGCTGAGCTGGCCGGGGAAATAATGCAGCAGCTCGGGCGACACGTAACCGAGGTGGCGCTTGATGTCCCAGATACTTTCGCCGGTGCCGCGCCGGCGGTCAAAGAGCGTGATGTCCTTGCCGTAGGCCTGGGGGTTATCGCCGTTGAGCAGGCTGAGCAGGGTGCTTTTGCCCGCGCCGTTGGGGCCGGTGAGGGCCCAGCGCTCGCCGGGGCGCACGGTCCAGCTCAGGTTGTCGAGCACGACCTTTTCGCCGTAGCGCACGCTCACGCCGCGCAGGCCGATGAGCGTGTGAAACGGGGCCGGGGCAGCGGGCGCCAGGGCGCGCAGCTCGGCCAGGTCGGGCAGGGGCGGGGCCGGCGGGGCGGGTTTCAGGGCGGGCAGCACCTGCGCCCGTGGCCCGGCCTGCACCACGCGCTGGCTGGCCAGCACGGCCACGTGCGTAATGAGCGCGGGTACCTCGGTGGCGGCCGTGGCTAGCACCACCGTGCTGCCCGCCGCCGCCACCTCGGCCAAAAACCCGTCGAACCAGGCGCGGGTGGCCACGTCGAGGCCCACGAGCGGGGCATCGAGCAGCAGCAGCCGGGGCTGGCGCAGCAGGGCGGCGGCCAGGCGCAGGCGCTGGGTTTCGCCATTGGAGAGCTTGATGAGTCGCTCGTCCTGCAAGTGGCGCAGGCGCAGCGTGTCCACGGCGCGCGCGTAGGACCAGGCGGCGGGCCCGGCCGGAGCCGGAATGGCCTCCAGGTATGCGCGCACGGTGGGCACCTCTTCGGCGGCAGCCGCATTGTAGCGCTGCTGGTAGTAGAGCTGGCCGAGGTGGTCGCTGGCCCGAAAAGCCGCCTGCGGCCCCACCAGCGCCACGCGCTTGCGCCAGGAGAAAAGCGGGTCGGGCGGGCCGGGCGGCGCGGCGGCCAGCAGCGGGTAGCTGGCCGCGCCCGTGAGCACGTAGTGCCCGGCCAGGGCGGCGAGCAGGGTGCTTTTGCCCGCGCCGCTGGGCCCCACGATGGCCCAGTGCTGCCCCGCCTCGATGCGCAGGCTGAGGTCGGCAAACAGCACGCGGCCGAGGTAGCGCACCGTGCAGTGCTCGAAGGCAAGAAGGGGCAGGGCCATGCGAAAGAGGGCGGGCAATAGTTGGGAAAGCGGGCAGTAGGTTTGCCTTCCCAAGCCCCGCCCCATGACAAACGTACTACCCGCCGCTTCTTCCACGCCCCCGCGCACCGGCCTCGTGGTCGGCAAGTTCTGGCCGCCGCACCGGGGCCACCAGCTGCTGCTCAACGCCGCCGCCGCCCAGGTTTCCGAGCTGCTGGTGCTCGTGTACGCTAACCCCGACGACCCCCGCCACGATGCGGTAGCGCGCGCCGGGTGGCTGCGCGAGCTCTATCGGGGCGACGACGTGGCCGACGGCCCGCACCACGGCACTACGCCGCTGCGCATCGTGGGCCTGCCCGCCGCCGCCGCGCCCCCCGATGCCGCCTCCGACCACACGCACCGCGAGTTCGTGCGCCAGTACCTGGCCGACCTGGGCCAGCGCATCGACGTGGTCTTCAGCAGCGAAGCCTACGGCCCCGGCTTTGCCGAATACCTAGGCGCCGCCCACGTAGCGGTCGATAACCAGCGCCAGCAGGTGCCCACTAGCGGCACCCACCTGCGCGCCGCCCTGGCCCAGGAGGCCGAAGGCTTCGGCGAGTCGGCGCAGCACATTCACCCCTTCGTGGCGGCGCAATACGGCGTGGTGCCCGCCACGCCCGTGCCCCGCCTGGTGCTGCTCGGCGCCGAAAGCAGCGGCAAAACCACGCTGGCTATCGCCCTGGCCGAGGCCCTGAATACCGCCTGGGTGCCCGAATACGGCCGCACCCTGCACGAGCAGAAAAATGGCCAGCTGGTCTACGAGGACTTGCTTTACATCGGCCGCCGCCAGCTGGAACTGGAGGACGAGGCCACCGCCCAGGCCCGCGGCTGGCTCATCTGCGACACCAACGCGGCCACC
>JAKONR010000241.1 GCA_022701825.1 Hymenobacteraceae bacterium
GACCTGGCCCGCAACGACCTCAGCCGCCGCTGCGACGTGGTGGCCGTCGAGCGCTTCAAGGAAATTCAGTACTACTCGCACGTTATCCACCTGGTGTCTAAGGTAGTAGGCCAGCTCGGAGCCGATACCGAACCGCTCGACGTGGTGGGCGAAACCTTCCCGGCCGGCACGCTTTCGGGCGCGCCCAAATACCGCGCCGTGCAGCTCATCGACCAGTACGAGAGCACCCAGCGCGGCTTCTACGGCGGCTGCATCGGCGCGCTCGACTTCGGCGGCGATTTCAACCACGCCATCATGATTCGCACCTTCCTCAGCAAAGACAATACGCTGTATTACCAGGCCGGCGCGGGCGTAGTCGCCAAGTCGGTGCCGGCCAGCGAGTTGCAGGAAGTGCACAATAAGCTGGGCGCGCTGCGCGCGGCGATGCAGCAGGCGGAAAAAGTGTAGCTACCGAATAGCATAATCAAATAAATTCTGTCATGCTGAGCGCAGCGCAACGGAGTTGAAGCATCTCTACCGCTTCGTTGCTAAAAGAGAAGTTAGTTCACCAGCCAAGATGCTTAGACTCCGCTGCGCTGCGCTCAGCATGACAAACGCTAAAAATAAAGCTTACTACAATGCCTATCCTGGTTCTCGACAATTACGACTCCTTCACCTACAACCTCGTGTATATGCTGCGCGAGCTGGGGCAGGAAGTAGACGTGTTTCGCAACGATAAAATCAGCCTCGATGAGGTGGAGAAGTACTCGCACATTTTGCTCTCGCCCGGCCCCGGCATCCCGAGCGAGGCGGGCATTATGCCCGAGCTTATCAAGCGCTACGCGCCCACCAAGCACATTTTGGGCGTGTGCCTGGGCCACCAGGCCATCGGCGAAGCCTTTGGCGGCCAGCTCGCCAACCTCGGCGAGGTGCACCACGGCGTGGCCCACACGCTGCACCAAACGCCCGACGCGGCCAATAACCGCCTCTTCAACGACGTGCCCGCCGACGTGCGCGTGGGCCGCTACCACTCCTGGACCATCGCGCCCGACGGCGTACCCGCCGAGCTGCGCGTAACGGCCGTAGACGAAAACGGCCAGGTGCTGGCCCTCGCCCACCGCGACTACGACGTGCTGGGCGTGCAGTTTCACCCCGAATCGGTACTGACCGAGCACGGCAAGACCATGCTGGCCAATTGGGTGAACGGGTAGCTTTTTGCTGTTTGAGAAAGGTCGTCATGCTGAACGCAGTGAAGCATCTCTACCGCGCCGTTGCACTGCTAATCTGCTAATTAAATGTCACTAGTTGAGATGCTTCACTGCGTTCAGCATGACGACCAAAACATAGAATCACCAAAGTGAAAGACACGCTCAACCACCTTTTTGCCTACCGCACGCTGCCCCAGGAAGAGGCGCACCGCGTGGTGCTGGGCATAGCCCAGGGCCAGTACAACCCGGCCCAAATCGCGGCCTTCCTCACCGTGTACCTCATGCGCAGCGTGACGGTGGAGGAGCTAGCCGGCTTTCGCAACGCGCTGCTGGAGCTATGCCGCCCCGTGGACCTGGGCGGCGCCGATGCCATGGACGTGTGCGGCACCGGCGGCGACGGGCGCAACACGTTCAATATCTCCACCTTATCGGCCTTCGTGCTGGCCGGCGCGGGCCAGCCCATAGCAAAGCACGGCAACCACGGCGTGTCGAGCATCAGCGGCAGCAGCACTGTTTTAGAGCACCTAGGGGTGCGTTTCACGGCCGATAATGACCAGCTCAAACGCCAGCTTGACGAAGCCAATATCTGCTTTTTGCACGCGCCGCTGTTTCACCCGGCCCTAAAAAACGTGGCCCCGCTGCGCAAAGAATTAGGCGTAAAAACCTTCTTCAACATGCTCGGGCCGCTCGTGAACCCGGCTCGGCCGCGCTTGCAGCTCGTGGGCGTGTTCAGCCTGGAGCTGGCGCGGCTCTACGCCTACCTGCACCAGCAGGAAGTGGGCCGCGAGTTTCTCATTGTGCACAGCCTCGACGGCTACGACGAGGTGTCGCTCACGGGGCCAGTGAAACTCATCAGCCGCCAGGGCGAGGAGCTGCTGACGCCCGCCGACCTGGGCCTGCCGCAAACTACGCCCGAGGCGCTGTTTGGCGGCGACACGGTGGCCGAGGCGGCGCGCATCTTCATGAAGGTGCTGCGCAACGAAGCCCCCGCCGCCCACCGCCATGCCGTGCTCGCCAACGCAGCGCTGGCTTTGCGTACTGCCGGCCGCGCTGCCGACGTGGCCGGTGGGCTGGCGCTGGCGGCCGAGTCGCTGGACAGCGGCCGGGCGCTGGGGGCGTTTGAGAAGCTGCTGGCGCTGAATTGACGGAGCGACCGTGGGGCCTCACCCCCCGGCCCCCTCTCCGAAAAGGAGAGGGAGAGTCAGTCGTCAACAATAATTGTAATTAGGTATAATATAATAATTCGCAACACCTTCGGCCGGCTCCCCCTCTCCTTTTTGGAGAGGGGGCCGGGGGTGAGGCGCTACGTTAGCCCATGACCATCCTCGATAAAATCATCGCCGAAAAACGCCAGGAAGTAGCCCGCTGCCAGGCCGCTACCCCCGTAGAAGCCCTGCAAGCGCAGCCCGATTTTACGCGCCCCGTGCTGTCGGCGCGGGCGGCGCTTACGGCGGCCGGCTCGTCGGGCATCATTGCCGAGTTTAAGCGGCGCTCGCCTTCCAAGGGCCTGATTAATGGCACGGCGGAGGCCGGCGCGACCACGGCGGGCTACGCGGCGGCGGGCGCGGCCGTGCTGTCGGTGCTCACCGATGAGCCGTTTTTTGGCGGCACGCCGGCCGACCTGCGGGCGGCGCGGGCAGCCTGCCCGAATACACCGATTTTGCGCAAGGATTTTATCGTCAGCGAGTACCAGCTTACCGAGGCGCGGGCGATGGGCGCCGACTTAATCTTGCTCATTGCCAGCTGCCTTACGCCGGCCGAGGTGCGGCAGTTCAGCGAATTTGCGCACGGGCTGGGGCTGGAAGTGCTGCTCGAAGTGCACGACGAGGCCGAGTTGCGCAGCCACCTCTGCGAGAGTGTCGATTTGGTGGGCGTGAACAACCGCAACCTGGCCACCTTCGCTACCGACGTGGACACGTCGGCGCGGCTGGCGGTACTCATTCCCAGCACGTTTGTGAAGGTGGCCGAGAGCGGCTTGCAGCACGCCAGCACCATTTTGGCCTTGCGGGCGGCGGGCTACCAGGGCTTTCTCATCGGCGAGACGTTTATGAAAACCACCGACCCGGCGGCGGCGCTGGCGGGGCTGGTGGCCGAACTATCCGGCCCGGTTTCGGCTTCTTAATCGACTATGAAAATTAAAATCTGCGGGATGCGCGAGGCGGCCAATCTGTGGGCGGTGGCCGATTTGAAGCCCGATTACCTGGGGTTTATTTTCTACGGCAAGTCGGCGCGTTACATGCGCGACACGCTCAGTGCCAGCCGGGTGCGCAATCTGCCGGCCGGTATCAAGCGCGTGGGCGTTTTTGTAAACGCGGACCTGGCCAACGTGCACACGACCGCCAGCGCCTACGCCCTCGACTACGTGCAGTTGCACGGCCACGAAACGCCCGCGTATTGCCAGCAGGCGCGGGATTTGGGCCTGCGCCTTATCAAGGCGTTTGCCGTGGGCGAAACGTTTGACTTCGCGACCCTGGCCGCCTACGAGCCCAGCTGCGACTTCTTCCTCTTCGACACCAAGGGCGCGCTGCCGGGCGGCAACGGCACGGCCTTCGACTGGCAGATTTTGGCCGGCTACACCGGTGCTACGCCCTTCTTCCTGAGCGGCGGCCTGGGGCCGGATAACCTGACTACACTGCTTGGTTTTCACCACCCGCAGCTCTACGGCTTCGACTTCAACAGCCACCTCGAAACCGCGCCCGGCGTAAAGGACGTGGCCACCACCAGCGCGCTGCTTGCTTCAATTATCAAGCAGCAGTAAGCAATTATCAATTGCGATAATTGCTTCACTACTAATTGATAACGCCCAAAACCTTCTGATAATTGATAACTGATAATTGTTAAATGATAACTGACATGCCTTCCCCCTACCAGGTTGATGCCCACGGCTACTACGGCCCCTTCGGCGGTGCCTACGTGCCCGAAATGCTGTATCCCAACGTGGAGGAGCTGCGCGACAACTACCTGCGCATCACGCAGGAGCCGGAGTTTCAGCGCGAGTTTCAGCAGCTGCTGACCGACTACGTGGGGCGGCCCACGCCGCTGTTTTTGGCCAAGCGGCTGTCGGCCCACTACAACACCACTATCTACCTCAAGCGCGAGGACTTGTGCCACACCGGCGCGCACAAGATTAATAATACTATCGGCCAGATACTGGTGGCGCAGCGGCTGGGCAAAAAACGCATCGTGGCCGAAACCGGTGCCGGCCAGCACGGCGTGGCCACGGCCACCGTGTGCGCCCTCATGGGCCTGGAGTGCATCGTGTACATGGGCGAAATCGACATCGAGCGCCAGAAGCCTAATGTGGACCGGATGCGGATGCTGGGCGCCCAGGTGGTGCCCGCCCGCAGCGGCAGCAAAACGCTGAAAGACGCCACCAACGAGGCCATGCGCCACTGGATTTCGAACCCCACCGATACGCACTACATCATCGGCTCGGTGGTGGGGCCGCACCCCTACCCCGACATGGTGGCCCGGTTTCAGGCCGTTATTTCGGCCGAAACCATCAGCCAGCTCCTGCACCAGACTGGCCGCGCCACGCCCGATTTTATGCTGGCCTGCGTGGGCGGCGGCTCCAATGCGGCGGGCGCGTTTTACCACTACCTCGACGAGCCCGGCGTGCGCCTGATTGCCGCCGAGGCAGCCGGCCAGGGCGTGAGCAGCGGCCATTCGGCCGCCACCACGGCGCTGGGCAAGCCGGGCATCCTGCACGGCGCCAGCACTATTTTGATGCAGACCGAAGACGGGCAGGTAACCGAGCCGTACTCCATCTCGGCGGGCCTAGACTACCCCGGCATCGGGCCGCAGCACGCGCAGCTGTTCGCCACCGGGCGGGCCGAGTTTCTGTCCATCACCGACCGGCAGGCGCTCGATGCGTCGTTCCAGCTTTCGCGGCTAGAGGGCATTATTCCGGCGCTGGAAACGGGGCACGCGCTGGCTTGCCTGCCGCTCATCGGGGCCAAGCCGGACGACGTGGTGGTGGTCTGCCTCTCGGGCCGTGGCGATAAGGATTTGGCTACTTACACCAAGCACCTCGAAGAATACGCTTAACCTACACGCCCGTCATGCTGAGCGGAGCGCAGCGGAGCCGAAGCATCTCTACTGCTTCATCCAACGGTGCGGCAGAGATGCTTCGACTGCGCTGCGCTCCGCTCAGTATGACGGATGAGTTTTACTCTTACCATGAACCGCCTCACCGAACTCTTCCAACGCAAAACGGCCGACGTGCTCAACGTCTATTTCACGGCCGGCTTTCCGCAATTAAACGATACCGTTTCCATCCTGAAAGCGCTGCAAGACGCGGGTGCCGACCTCGTGGAAATCGGGATGCCGTACTCCGACCCGGTGGCCGACGGCGAAACCATTCAGCGCAGCAACCAGCAGGCGCTGGAAAACGGCATGACCGTAGCTACGCTCTTTGCGCAACTAAGAGACATTCGCCAGCAAGGCATTACGGTACCGATTCTGCTCATGGGCTACCTCAACCCGGTGGTGCAGTTTGGGGTCGAAAAATTTTGCCAGCAATGCCAGGAAACGGGCGTCGATGGCGTGATTTTGCCCGACCTGCCGCTCGACGTGTACGAGCGCCAGTACCGCCCGCTCTTCGCGCAGTACGGCCTGAAAGTGGTGTTCCTGGTGACGCCTCAGACCAGCGCCGCCCGCGTGCGCCAGCTCGACGCGCTGGCCGATGGCTTTATCTACCTGGTGGCTGCCGCCGGCACCACCGGTGCCCAAACCGACATGAACGCCGACGTGGACGCCTACCTCAGCCGCACTAAAGCCCTGGAGTTGCAAAACCCCACGCTCGTGGGCTTCGGCATCAGCGACGCGGCGAGCTTCGCGGCGGCGAGCCGGCACACCACCGGGGCCATTATCGGCAGCGCGTTTATTCGGTTGTTGCAGCAAGCACCCGCCGAGGGGCGCTCGGCCGCTATCACGGAGTTTGTGCACAGCATTAGAAGCTAAGGCCTTACCGCGTAAGAGCTCGGCAAAAAGGGACCCTAGGGTCCCTTTTTTTATGGGCGCTGACCGGATACTTGCCTGGATTAATTCTAAATAAATTTTGAGGGCGCCCTACCTCAGCCGTTACTTTGCACTTCTTTAGAATACATCTAAATTACGTTTTTAATGAATACCTTCCGTTACCTGCTCTTTCCTATGGCCGCCTGCGCGATAACCGCGACGGCACAAGCCCAAACCACCGGCACTATCGGCGGCCGCGTCACGAACCGCAATGGAGGGGCAGTGGAGGCCGTGAGCGTGGGTCTGGAAGGGCAGCCAAAAGGCGACATTACCGACGAGCAGGGCCGGTTTCGCATCCGGCAGGTAGCGCCGGGGCAGTACACGCTGGTGGTATCGGCGGTGGGCCTGAAAACCGAGCAACAGACCGTGACCGTGGTGGCGGGCCAAACGGCGACCATCAACTTTACGCTCGCCGAGAGCGCCGCCGAGCTGAAAGAAGTAGTGGTGAACGGCAGCGGCACCAACAAATTCAGCCGCCGCACCAGCGTGGACGTGGCCAAAATGCCGCTCAAAAACCTCGAAAACCCGCAGGTGTACACCACCGTGGCCAAGGAACTACTGACTGAGCAGCTGGTGTTTACGGTAGACGACGCGACGCGCAACGTGGCCGGCCTGCAAAAAATGTGGGAGGCCACCGGGCGCGGCGGCGACGGCGGCGCGTTTTACGCCTCGCGGGGCTTTGTGGTATCGAGCCAGCTGCGCAACGGAGTGGCGGGCAACGTAACGGCCGACATCGACGCCATCAACCTGGAGAAGCTGGAGGTGATTAAGGGGCCGTCGGCGACGCTGTTTGGCAACTCGCTGACCTCCTACGGCGGCCTACTCAACCGCGTGACCAAGAAGCCGCTGGATGCCTTTGGCGGCGAGCTGACGGTGGCCGCTGGCAGCTACGGCTTCCACCGCGTGAGTGCCGACGTGAACCTGGTGGACGCCAACGCACCGGCCGAGCAGCCCAAAACCCTGGCTTTCCGCCTGAATACGGCGTACAACTACGAAGACAATTTCCAGAACGCCGGCTCCACGGGCTTTACCAAGAGCCTGGCCGTGGCTCCGAGCCTGCAATACCGCCCCACCGACCGCCTGACCGTGAACCTGGATGCCGAAATCTACCAGGGCACGAATGTAGGCAAGCAGCTGATTTTCTTTTATTTCCCCTCGGCCCAGCTAGGCTATGACCGGGCCGACCAGCTGCCGCTCGACTACCGGCAGTCGTACCAGGGGCCGGGCCTCACGCAGAACACGCGCAGCACCAACCTGTTTGGGCAGGTGCGCTACCGCATTTCGCCGAGCTTTACTTCGACCACTTACCTCACCAGCAGCCACAGCTATTCCGACGGCTTCGGGGCGTACTTCTACCTCACGCCAGCGGCTTTCAGCCCCTACAATACGCTGTCCATCAGCCGCGCCGACCAATCGACGCAGAATAGCCGCCGCCAGATTTTTGAGGTGCAGCAGCTTTTTAATGGCGACTTCCAGCTCGGCCGCCTGCGCAACCGCGTGGTGCTGGGCCTCGACTTTTTGCGCCTCGATTCGGACGTGAATTTCCTGGGTGGCAACATCGACACCGCGCCCCTCAACGTGCCCGGCTCGCCCTACGACTACACGTCCTTCAACGCTGACCTCGTCAATGCGCGCTACGCGCAGTCGCCGCCGGCGCACTACCTCGTCACCACTAAAACCAACACGTACAGCGCGTTCGTGTCCGACGTGCTCAACCTCACCGACCAGCTGAGCGTGCTGGCGGCTCTGCGCCTCGACCACTTCGACAACCAGGGCGGCATTTTGTACACGCCCACTACGGCGTATAAGCAAACGACGCTGTCACCAAAATTCGGCCTGGTGTACCAGCCCGTGAAAGACCAGGTAGCGCTGTTTGCCAACTACCAGAATAGCTTCACCAACCTGAGCTCGTACCTGGCGCCGGGCGGCACCACGCCCACCATTGCCAAGCCCGAGCGGGCCAACCAGTGGGAGGCCGGCGTGAAGCTGGACGCGGCCGGCGGCCGCGTGAGCGCCACCATCAGCTACTACGACATTCGGGTGAGCAACGTGCTGCGCTCGATACCCGACTCGCTCAACCGGGCGTTTTCGCTTCAGGACGGCACCAAGTGGAGCCGCGGCGCGGAGCTGACCCTAACGGCTAACCCCGTGCGCGGCCTCAACATCGTGGGCGGCTTTGCCTACAACTACTCGCTGTATGTGAAGGCCGACGAGAACGTGAACGGCCGCCGCCCCACCGATGCCTCCTCGCCCTACCTGGCCAACGCCTGGGTGAGCTACCGCCAGCCCGAAGGCTCGCTCCGGGGCCTGGGCGCCGGCTTTGGCGGCAACTACGCCAGCGACAACAAAATCGTGAACAGCGTGGCGCTGGGGGTTTTCACGCTGCCAAGCTACACGGTGCTCAACGCCAGCATTTTCTACGACCAGCCCAAGTACCGCATCTCGGCCAAGGTAGACAACCTGACCGATAAAAAATACTGGATTGGCTACACCACCATGAATGCGCAGAAACTGCGCAGCATCGTGGGCTCGGTGGCGTATAAGTTTTAAGTTTAGGCAACTGTTAGTAGCCGTAGAACCGTCAGGCTGAGCTTGCCGAAGCAGCTCTACCGCTTCCTCCAACGGTGCGGTAGAGCTGCTTCGGCAAGCTCAGCCTGACGGTTCGCATTTTTCATCTACCTTCTCGTTTCCTGCTCCATGACCTTCCGAAAAGCTATTGGCAAACTCCACCTCTGGCTAGGCCTGGCCTCGGGACTCATCGTGCTCATCGTGAGCTTGTCGGGGGCCGTGTTTGTGTTTCAGGACGAAATCCGCGACCTCACGCAGCCCTGGCGCAAAATAGAAGTGCAGGCCCGGCCGATGCTGCCGCCCTCGGTGCTGCAAGCCACGGCCGCCCAGGCCAAGCCCGGCTTCACGGCCTCCTGGACGACCTACAACGGCCCCGACCGCTCCACGGCCGTGTACCTGAGCAAGGGCGAGGAGGTGTACTACGCCTTTTTGGACCCCTATACCGGCCGGCTACTGAAGGTGCAGAACCTAAAAACCGACTTTTTCACCATCGTGCAGTACCTGCACATGTACTTGCTGCTGCCACCCGCCATCGGCAAGTGGGTGGTGGACATCGCCGTTGTCACGTTCGTGGTAATGCTCATCAGCGGGATAGTGCTGTGGTGGCCGCGCAACAAAGCCGCCCGCAAGCAGCGCTTTTCGGTGAAGTGGGACGCTTCGCCCAAGCGCCGCACCTACGACCTGCACAACGTGCTGGGCTTCTACGCCAGCGCGCTGGCCTTGGTGCTGGCCCTCACTGGCCTGTGCATCAGCTACGAGTGGCTGATGGAGGGCGTGGGCGCGCTGGCCAACGGCGGCCGCTCCATCGCTGCCGAAAACGCCGAGCCCAAAGTCGATACCCTACTCACGGCCCGGCCCAACCGCCCGGTGGTCGATATAGCCTATGCCCACCTGCGGCAGCAGTCGCCCCAGGCCGAAATGTTGCTCATTGGCCCGGTCAGCAAGGCCGCGCCCGTATGGTGCACCGCCTACGCCAAGTCGCTGCACTACTACCACCGCGACGAATATCGCTTTCACCCCCGCACCGGCCAGGTGCTGCTCAACCAGCCCCACGCCAGCAAAAGCACTGGCAAGAAGCTGGCCGACATGAACTACGACCTGCACACGGGCCTCATTCTGGGTTTCGGCGGCAAGGTCATTGCCTTCGTAGTCAGCCTTACCGCGGCTAGCCTGCCCGTCACGGGCTTCTTGGTGTGGCGGGGCCGGCACAAGCACCGCAAGCCCCACCAGCGCCCGGCCTTGGCCGCTGCCTAAGCTGCCTAACTACTTGGGTTCCTGCAACGGGTACTTTTGAAAGGACACGTCGCTCATTACGCCTTTTTCGTATTTAGCCAGGCAGCTTTTATTGAATTCGGGGCTGAAACTCACCTCGCCGGGCTGCACTACCTTGGGCACTGGTTGGCCCTGCCGGAAGAAATAGATGGTCGTTTTGCCGTACTTGGTGTAGGGCGCCAGATCGCCGTACTGGCGCATTTCGCGCCAGAGCGTGTCGGCCACCGTCACGGCCATTACGCGGGTGATGGGGCCGGTATTATTCTCGTTGCGGTAGGCAGCCACTTCCTGAAAATTACCCGGCAAATCCTGCCCGGTGGGCTGGCTCAGCGAGTCGAATACAAACCAGCCGAGCAATGCCAGCACGGCCCCTAGGGCGAGATATTTTAACTTCATGGGGAATAGCGCGTACTGAGCCAGCAACCAGCTTGCTTACATAAGCACCTAGTCGACCGTTAGGTTATATACTATAAAGTGCGGTAATTTGAACGCACTGTACCAGCCCTTTACGGGTATTTTGCTTTGGGCCAGCTGGCAATACAGCAGCCAGCCGGCTTCCTCGTAGGGCAGGGTATACACCAAAAAAGGCACTTTTTGGCCTACCGCGAAGCTACGCTCCGTGGTGGGCTGCTGGTCGGGACCTGGGGCCGCGGGCTGGCGAGGCCGGTAAGGCCAGATGTCGGACCGCAGGCTATACAGCGCACCTTTGCCGGGTACAGCCTCGAAGGTTTTGCTAGTGGCGCCCTTGGCAAATAGAAATTGGGTTTCTAAGCGGCCTTCGGCGGCTTGGTGCGCAAAAACATCAAAGTTGAACCGTCCTTGAGGGTCGAAGCTCAGCAGCCGGGCCACGTCGCCCACCAATTCCTTTTCGGGCGCAGCCACGCCGTTGCGATACTCCTGGTAGGTAAGGTGAAAATGCTTGCCGGCCAGCCGCGGATTGGAAGCTTCGATGTGCCACTTTTCGATGTGCAGCGCCCGCGCCAGTAGTTGGTGCAGCTCCGCATTGTCGGAGCCGAAATGCAGGGCGACGCGCACGCTGTCGGTGGCGGGCGTGGCCTGGGGGCGTTGGGCCTGCGCTGCCGTGGCCCAGCTGGCAATTGCGCAAAGAAGGAAGGCTTTCATGAGGAAGTATATTTTTTGACAAACCTCGCGGTGGCTCCCCCTAGCCTTGGTTAACGCCCGTTAAGAAGTGTTAAGGTGTGTTAAAAGTGGCTGATTTTGCTGGCGCGGCGGCTACTTTCGAGTTAGATGAAGCGACGAATCAAGCTCTTGGTAGCCCTTATGGCTGGGTGCACGCTGGCGCTACTAGGCCTGCAAGCCCACTGGAACTACCACGCCTACCAGCAGGCGCTCCGCAGCTTCCGGCGCGATGCCAATGAGGCGCTGGCCGATGCCACCAAGCAGGAAATCCGCCTGCGCCAGGAAGCCTTGCTGCGACAGTGCCGGGCGTGGCTGGCCGACACGAACCGGTTCGTCATCCGGGCGCGGGTAGACCAAGAGGAGGGCTACACCATCTTTTCGCTTGCCGATAAGCACCCCTCACCCAGCGAAAAGCGCTTACCGTATGACATCGGCTTTCGCGACTTCCAGCTAAAAACTAAGCGGCTCGACGCCGCTGGCCGGGCCTTTTTTATTGAGCGCTTCACCAGCGGCAGCGTAGCTGACAATGTGCGGGAGGGCCTCGCGTATTTTTACACCCGCCAACTTGGCGAGCTTCTATACGCTGCTTTTCAGGCTGATACCGTGCACACGCGGCGCCTGGGGCAACTCTACGCCCGCGCCCTGCGGCAACGCGACATCCCGACGCCGTTTTGGCTGGCCCTGGCGCAGCAGCCGCAGCCCGTAGGAGACGAGGCCTTGGCTTTTGCGACTAAGCCGCTTAGTGCCAGTGCCTTCAATAGGCAAGGTGTTACGCTGCGGGCGTGGTTCCCCGACCCGCAGCGCGTGTACTTGCGCCGCATGCAGGGCGTGCTGCTGGGCTCGGTAGGGCTGATTGGCATCGTGGTATTTTGCTTCGCCTACACGGTGCAGTCGCTGCTCAGCCAAGAGCGGCTGGCCGCGCTCAAAGACGACTTTGTGAGCAACATGACCCACGAGCTCAAAACGCCCGTAGCCACCATCGGCGTGGCAGCCGAGGCCTTGGAGCAGTTTGTCCTCGGTCCCGAGGCCAGCGCCGAGTACTTGGGTATTATTCGTCAGCAAGCCAGCCGCTTAGGCATTCTCATCGACCAGATTTTGCAAAGTGCCATAGCTGAGCAAAAAAGCCCGCCGCTCGGGCGCCGCCCCCTCGACCTAGGGCCACTGCTGGCGCAGACGGTAGCGCAAGTGCAGCCGCGGCTGACTCAGGCCGGCAGCCCGCTGGTGTACGACGCGCCCGGCTCGCCGCTGCCCGTAGTCGGCGACGCTACGCACCTTACCAATGTTCTTATGACGCTCTTTGACAATGCCTTGAAGCACGGCCACCCAGGTGGCGAAATCAAGCTATGGAGTGGCGGGCGCGGCGGCAGCGCCGTGGTGCAGCTCACCAATGAGGGGCCAATTATTCCGGCGCAGTATCTGGGGCGGGTGTTTGAGAAATTCTTCCGGGTGCCCACCGGCAACCGCCACGACGTGCCGGGCTACGGCCTGGGCTTGCACTACGCCTACACGGTGGTGCAACACCACGGCGGCACCATCGCGGTGCGCAGCCAGCACCAATGCACCACTTTTACTATCACCATTCCCCTCGCGCCCCATGTCGCCCTCGCCCCGGTTGCTGCTCTTGGAGGATGAGCTGCCGCTCGCCCGCATCGTGCGCGAAAGCCTGGAGCGCCAGGGCTACCACGTGCACCACGCGGCCAACGGCGTGCTCGGGCTGACCGCTTTTCGGCGCGATGCCTTCGAACTGTGCATCGTCGATGTCATGCTGCCGCAGCTCGACGGCTTCGCCTTTGCGGCCGAGGTGCGGCGCACCAATCAGCAGGTGCCCATCCTGTTTCTCACGGCCAAGTCGCAGCCGGCCGACGTGGTGCAGGGCTTCGGCGTGGGCGGCAACGACTACCTGCGCAAGCCTTTCAGCCTCGACGAGCTGGTGGTGCGCCTGCGCGAGCTGCTGCGCCGGGCACCCGCCGCACCCGAGCTGCCGGCCACCATCGCCCTAGGTCGCTATATTTTCGTGCCGCTCAAGCAAGAGCTGTGGCTGGAAAGCGAATTGGTAGCCAAGCTTTCGCATCGCGAAAGCGAGCTGCTGCGCCTACTCGCCAGCCACCGCCCCCACCCAATGGCCCGCCAAGCCACCTTGCTGCAACTCTGGGGCGATGATTCATTTTTCCACGCTCGCTCGATGGACGTGTTTATCTCGCGCCTGCGCAAGCATCTGCGCCACGACCCTAGCCTTGCCATCCTTAATATTAGAGGAGTAGGCTATCGGCTGGTATCGTAATGACCTATTCCCAGCGAAGTTTTAGACCGGGGTAGGCCGCAAATTTGCCATCGCGGCTCACCAGTGTAAGGTCTTCGGTCAGCGCCTGCGCGATGAGCAGGCGGTCGAAGGGGTCGCGGTGGCTGGGCACCTGCGGTAAGGCAGCGTAACGGGCCAAATGGGCATCGGTAATTGCCAATACCTCAAATCCAACGCTACGCACTTGGGCAAACCAAGTAGCCAAATCTGGCAGTAGCGTGATGCGGCCCAGATTAGTCAACGTGGCTAATTCTCAAAAAAAGCTATGCTAATCAGGCATTGGGTATCGACCGCATCCATTTGCTGCCGTAGGCTTTCGGGCAACTGAGGCGAATTATCCGCATACCAAATCAGGGCGTGCGTGTCCAGCAATAAGCGGGCGACCATTATTGCGAAGGAGAATTATGCGCCCAGGTGGTATCGGGCAGCGGAGCATCCCAATTGGTGGCATGATACACCACCGACCCCTGTGAGAAGCCAGCCCGCCGCTTCGCCGGCATTAATAATTCCGTTACCAACGCCGCTATCTTAGCAAAAGCCGCCTCGTCCTGCGTCTGCTGAATAGCCGCCAGCACTTCCTGTTTTTTCTCCTCTGCTATCATGGCTAGTCGGTTTGAAAATCAATCTACGATTTTTCTCGATACGCTACCCCGCCACCTTATCGGCCAAAAATCGCGCCGTATGGTTCGTATCCTTGAGCTTCACCAGCTGCTCGGGTGTGCCCTCGAAGAGCAGGTGGCCGCCGTTGATGCCGCCCTCCGGCCCGAGGTCGATGAGCCAGTCGGCGCACTTGATGATGTCCACGTTGTGCTCGATGATAAGCACCGAATTACCCTGCTCCACCAGCGCGTTGAGCGCACCCAGTAGCTTGGCAATGTCGTGGAAATGCAGGCCGGTGCTCGGCTCGTCGAAGATGAATAGTATCTTATCCTGCTGCAGCGTAGCGCCTTTGGTGAGGAAGCTCGCCAGCTTCACGCGCTGGGCCTCGCCGCCGCTCAGCGTATTAGCCGACTGCCCGAGGCGGATGTAGCCCAGGCCCACGTCGAGCAGCGGGCGCAGGCGCTCCGACACTTTGGACTGGGTTTTGAAGAACTCCACGGCGTCTTCCACCGTCAGGTCGAGCACCTCGAAGATATTCTTGTCCTGGAATTTGATTTCCAGAATGTCTTGCTTGAACTTGTGGCCGCCGCAGCTTTCGCAGGTCAGGTAGATATCGGCCATGAACTGCATCTCGATTTTGACCTGGCCTTCGCCCTGGCACACCTCGCAGCGCCCGCCCTCCACATTGAACGAGAAATGGGAGGGTTTCAGGCCCCGCGCCTTGGCTAGCGGCTGCTCCGAAAACAGCGTGCGAATGGTGTCGTAGGCCTTCACATAGGTCACCGGATTCGAGCGCGACGACTTGCCGATGGGGTTCTGGTCCACGAACTCCACGTGCGTCACCTGCCCGTTTACGCCCAGCAGGCGGTCAAATTTGCCGGTGCTCTCGCCCGCGCCGCCGCCCAGCATCTTCATGAGCGCCGGGGCCAGAATGCGCCGGATGAGCGTGCTTTTACCCGAGCCCGACACGCCGGTTACGACCGTCATCACGCCCAGCGGAATCTTGACGCTCACATTTTTAAGGTTGTTTTCGCGGGCGCCGGTCAGCTCCAGCGCGTTGCGCCAGGGGCGGCGCACGGCGGGCACCGGCACCTCCAGCTTGCCGCTCAGGTACTGGCCGGTGTAGGTGGCCGTGTCGCGCGTCAGCTCGTCAAAGGTGCCCTGAAACATGAGGTTGCCGCCGCCGCTGCCGGCCTCGGGGCCGATGTCAATCACCTGGTCGGCGGCCTCCATCATCTTCTCCTCGTGCTCCACTACCACCACCGTGTTGCCCAGCTCTTGCAGCGAGCGCAGCACACCGATGAGCTGCTCGGCATCCTTAGGGTGCAGGC
>JAKONR010000410.1 GCA_022701825.1 Hymenobacteraceae bacterium
CATTTCACCCCCAATTCGCGAACTACAAAGTCCGCGCAACTGCTATGGCCGCTATCACCGCCGCAGACGTAAACAAGCTCCGCACCATGACTGGCGCGGGCATGATGGATTGCAAAAAAGCCCTGACTGAGGCCGACGGCGATTTCGAAGCCGCCCGCGACATTCTGCGTAAGCAGGGCCAAAAAATCGCCGACAAGCGCGCCGACAACGCTACTTCGGAAGGCCTTGTGCTCGTAAACGTGAGCGCCGACGGCACCCAGGGTAAACTGGTAGCCTTGGCTTGCGAAACCGAGTCGGTAGCCAAAGTAGCTGACTTCCGCACGCTGGTGCAGCAAATCCTGGACACGGCCGTGAAAACGAACGTGGGCACCAAGGAAGACCTGTTGGCTACGAAAGAAGAAGACGGCCGCACCGTACAGGAGCACATCACCGAGCTGACTGGCAAAATCGGTGAGAAACTCGACCTTACCTACACCACCCTGAGCGCCGAGAAAGTGGCTTCGTACATCCACTCGGACAACAAGAAGGGCGTATTAGTGGGCCTGAAAAACGTGGGCAGCGCCGACGTAGCCGCCATCGGCCGCGACGTAGCCATGCAAATCGTGGCCATGAAGCCCGTTGCCGTTGACAAAGACGGTGTGGACTCGGCTACGGTAGAGCGCGAAATCGAAATCGGCAAAGAGCAGGCGCGTGCCGAAGGCAAGCCCGAGGCCATGCTGGAGAAAATCGCCCAGGGCAAGCTCAACAAATTCTACAAGGAGAACACCCTCCTGAACCAGGAGTTTGTAAAAGACAACTCGTTGACCATCGCCCAACTGCTCGACAAAGAGTCGAAAGGCATGACGGTATCGGACTTCAAGCGCGTAGCAATCGGCGCTTAGTTTCTAGGCTGAAGTTGCTTTTATTCGGACTTCAAGCGCGTAGCAATCGGCGCTTAGTTTCTAGGCTGAAGTTGCTTTTATAAGAAAGCCCGCTGGCAGTGCGCCAGTGGGCTTTTTTGCTTTATTTAACCTCGGAGTTCGGCAGGTGCGGTATTCCAACTAAGTCTAATGCCATCTGCGGTATATCATCATTCACTAACATACCGTCGATGTAAATACTAGTGTCATCTTCTAGCATCAATCTCCACTTACGGAGTATTTCTTCTGCCTCCTCACCTGCGCTCATACACATGTGTGTCCGCGGTGGTGGACAATACTGGTTCCACATGCTTGACAAAGCACTCAATGCATGTAATAAATCCTTATTACGCTCTTGAAGCGCTTTTCTTAATTCTTTGTTTTCGGCTTGTAAGCCAGCAAGAGTAGATTCGTTATCCATAAGGAATTTAATGCTGCCGCAGCCACGCTCGCACCCGCGCCCGCGCGTTCTCGCGCACGTTGAGGTAGAACAAGTTATAATCGACAATGTGGTACGACGCGCTGAGCGCCTTCAGGCCCGGGATGTGCAGGCGCGGGTAGCCGGCGCGGTGTGGGTCATCGACCCAGAGGATGCCGCGGTGGCTTTGGGCGGCGGTGAGGTGCGGGTCGAGGCGCTTGAAGCTGAGCGGGACGCCACCGCGATTGAGGGCGGCGGGGGCGTTGGCCGAGTCGAGCGTCCAGGTGAGGGGGTTGGTGGCGAGCAGGCCGTGGTAAGGCGGGTAGTCGGTGCCGCGCCGGGCGGTGTTCCAGGCGATGATGCCGCCGGTTTGGAGCGAATCGCGCAGGGCGGGTAGGTGCTGGTACTCGTCGGGTTTAGCTTGGCAGCCGATTAAATAAGCGGCGATGAGCTGCTTGCGCAGCTGCGGGTTATTATCAACCAGCTCGTGTAGCAGGCGCGTGGCGTGGTAGCCGCCTTGGCTATGGCCTGCTAAGATGAACGGCCGGCCGTGGTTGTGGTGCGCCAGATAGTATTGGAAAGCCGCTTTTACATCGGCATAAGCTAACTCTTGCGCGGGCTTGCTGGCGGGGTGTTCTTTGTCAAAATACGTGTAGAGCGTGGCCTGCCGATAGTGGGGCGCATATACCCGCCCCACCCCGGCAAAAATGCTGGCCTGGGCGCGAATGCTGGTGCGGCCGGTGTAGCGGTGCAGCCGGCGCAGGCGCATGGGCGCGTTCCAGCGGCCCAGGCGCCAGAAATACATGGTGGGATACAGGTAGAATACGTCGGCTACCGTATCGGTAGGCGCGGGCGGGGGCAAGCCGGGCGGGGCTTTTTGGGCCGCGCTGGGGTAGCCCGGTAGCACGGCCCAACTCGCCGCCCTGGTGTAGTCGGGCGCCGGGCCGGCACCAGCCACCGAAAAGCGCCGGATGGGCCGAATACTACTCAGGCAACTGCTGAGGCCAGCGGCAGCGAGCAGCAACCAGCCATACAAAAGCGAGCGACGACACACTGCTATCCTTAAATAGCCGTGTCGGCTGCTACGGTGGGGGCCGGCGTGGGCTTGGCGGCTGGCTTGGCGGGGGCCGGAGCTGCCACCGGGGCCGGGGTGGCCGTGGTCGCCGAATCGGTACTGAACTTGTTGGCGGCGGGCGTGGTAGTGGCGGGTACTACGGGCGCGACCCGAATGGTTTCGGGCGACGCGGGTGGCAAGGTCAATTGCTGGGCCTGGGGACCGATTTCGGGAGCGACGCGGGTTGAGTCAGCGGCGGTTTGGGTGGTGCTGGTTAGGTGCTCGTCGGGCCCGCGGTTGCCCAGCGTGAGGTACAGCACTACGGCCAGAAAGACCAACGCGCCGCCAATGGCAAATACGAGATTGAGCGGATTGCGCTTTTCCAGGCCTTCCTCGTAAGCGGGTTCCTCATCCGGTGGGGTCGGCGCGGTACGGGAATGGTCAACCAGCACGGGCGCGGCGGCCGCCAGCCAATCGGGCGTTTCGGGGGGCGGCACGGGCGATACCTCGGGGGCTACGGGCCCGGCCAATTCGGCGGGCGGAATGTAGGCCGGAGCGGGAGCAACTGGCGCTACGGGCGTAACTGGCTCGGTGGCCGTAGGGGCCTCGGCGCCAAATATCAGCTTTTGCTTCAGCGCCTCAAACTCCTGGGGCGTTAGGGTGCCGGCGTCGAGCATTTCCTTGAGCTGCCGCAGGGTAGCGAGGGGCGAGTTGGCGTCGGAGGGGTGCATGCGGAAACCAGAATAATGAGGCGCGTGGGAAACTGGCGCACCAGGCAACTTATTGAGTGATATTACTTTTTACCAACCGTGGCGGCCCGCTCGCGCCTACGCTGGAGGCGTGCTTTGTTGAGTTCCAGCTGCTTGGCGTTGGTGGCGATTTGCACGCTGTCTTGGTGCATTTGCAGCGCATTCGAGCGGTTTTTGCTCGTTAGCTCGTCGATGCGCTTGAGGTTGGAAGTCGTATTACTCTGGGCCGATTGAATGCTTTTGGTGAGCTTGTCCTGCTCTTTTTCGACGGCCGACACCTCCCGTTCAGCCTCTTTCACCTGCACTTGGTAGGCGTTGGTGCGGGCGGCTACGGCAAACTTCTCCATGATTTTGCGCAGGCTGGCAAACTCGCTCGCATTGGTGCCAGGCGAGAAATACGTTTTGTCGCCAAAGCCCCCAAAAAACGCGACCTCTGTGGTCGAGTCATTGATGGCATTTAGGTTGACGTATAAATCGACGGGCTTGCTCGAAATGCCGGCACCCGTGGCTTCGGGGGCCGATAGCTCGTCTTTTTTGCCTTTGATACCCAGCGCGGCCAACGCCTTGCTTTTGAAGCGAATAGAATACGTATCCTTCATGTACTCCTGCCAAAAATCGCGGGTATTCTCCACTGAGCCATCTACTTGCACCAGCACGGCGTCGCGGTCGCGGCGGTCGCGGGTGGCCGTGCCATTCGAAACGGTGTAGAGCTGCGCCCAGGCAGGCGCCGCCAGCAACACCAGCAGACCTATCAACAGGGTAAAGCGACTTGTCAACATAAAGGGGAAATGAAGGGCAAAAGGTGTTGTACGCAGATTAGCGCAGGTCGTGGCGGGCGAAGGCAGCGCGCAGGTCGTGTTGCATGGCTTCGAAGCGAGCTACGGCGGCGTTTATAAACTCGTCGTCAAGTAGTTGGCGAATCTCGACGTCGGCCGGCTCCACGCCGCTCAAGTCGAGCTCAGCCACCTTGTAGGTCTGCTCCAGGGGGCCTTGCTCTAGCTTGAGCAAGTACTTCCCGTTCCAGGCCAGCAGGGTTATTTTGACTTTAGGATACGGGATATCGGCAACGTGGCGCATGGCAAATAACTGATAATAAACCGCTAGCCGCGGGGCGCTGACATGGAGGCAACAACTACGGGGCGAAGATAGAGCCGCTACGGGCAGCCAGCCGGTAAGCTGCGCCTTAACCACCCAAAGCAGCCCTTCGTACCAAAACCGCGCCGCCCGGCGGGTGGCGTTTTTTCTAACTTAATCGTCTACTACCATGCCGCAAAGAGATAAGTCGAAGTACACCGACAAGCAGAAGCGCCAGGCCGAGCATATTGAGGAGGGCTACGAAAAGCGCGGAGTGCCCGAAGAAGAAGCCGAAGCCCGCGCCTGGGCCACCGTGAACAAGCAGGACGGCGGCGGCAAAAAGCCCGGTGGCTCAGGCCTCAAGAAGAGCGAGTAGCTACGCTGCCAGCGCCTGGCGCGCCGCCAAGCGCTGGCGATACGCGGCCACCGCCAGCAGTAGCATCAGCCCGCCGCACACCAGCCCGATTACCGACGCCGACGTAACGAGCAACAGCCAGCCATTGAGGTAGCTAGCGGCCACGGTGCAGAGGTTGACCAGCGCCATGTAGGTGGTGAACTGCGAGCCCTCGATGCGGGGGCGGCAGTAAGACATGAGCAGCGGCATGGCCGCCAGGCTTATCAGCGGGTCGGCCAGGCAGATGAACACGTAGCCCGACAGGCCGACGGCCGGCGTTTTCCAGAACGGCGTCAGGAAGTTGAAGCCGAGCAGAAATACCGCTAAACCCAGCAGCACCGCGCGCTGGAGCCGGGCGGCCCCTAGCCTATCTACCAGCGGGCCGCCAACTAGTAGCACCACTAGCATCAGGCCCGTGACCCAGGTGCCTTGCAGGGTCGACATGAAGGTATCAGACCAACCCAGCGAGTGAATGAGGTGGAAGTTGAACGCATTGCCGAACAGCGACGCCACCATGTAGCCCAGCAAAATGATGAGGAAGGCCCGCAGGCTGTGCCGCTCGGTGATGCCGCGCCACAGTTCCCGAAAAAGCCAGCCCAGCGACGGGTCTTCTTCGGCAGGTGCGGCGGTAGCAGTTGGGGCCGGGGCCGGCCGCTGGCTGCCCCAGCGCAGGCGCGGCAGTAGCCGGTCGGTGCGCTCTAGCTTGATAAAAAACGTGAGCACCGTGAAGGCCAGCAGCAGCAGCGACTGCGTGAGCACGGCAGCCCGAAACCCGCCGTGGTGCAGGATATTGGACAGGCCCGCCCCGCCCACGGCCCCGCCCAGCAGCGCGCCGGCCCGCATCAGGGCATTCACGCGGCCGCGCTCGGCCTCGGGCACGTAGTCGATGGCAATGGCATCGACGCTGGCATCCTGGATGGAGGCAAACACGCTGTGCACGAAAAACACCGCCCCCAGCAGCGACAGCTGCCGCACCGGGTCGTGCACCAGCAGCAGCGATAGGGAGGCCAGGCAGGCCACCAACTGCGTGAGCACCACCCACTGCTTGCGGTGCCCAATTACGGAGTACTGGTACTTATCAATCAGCGGCCCCCACACGAACTGCACTACCCACGGAAACCCTACCGTAGCAGCAAAAGAGCCCACCGCCCGAGCCGACAGCCCCTGGGCAATCAAGTAGTTGTATATCGCCGTGGCCGCAAAACCTCCCGGAATACCCTGCATCACGTACAGGTAGAAGAAGGCAAAATAGCGCAGGCGGCGGCTGTCGCGAAGAACTAAAGAAGGCACGATGGGAGGGTGTAGCGTAAGCTTTAGCTTGCGGGCGAGCGCAGCGAGCATCTGCGTGGGCGAACGTAAACAAGCGCAGATGCTCGCTGCGCTCGCCCGCAAGCTAAAGCTTACGCTACAATTACTTCTCTACCAGCGTTTCCGTTACCTTGCCCAGGTCGGCGCTCACCTTCTGCAAAAAGCCAAGTTGCTCCAGCAGCGGGCGGTCGGCGGGGGCGGCGGGCACGGGCGAGCGCACTTCGGGCGCGGGGGCGGCGGGCTCGTCGGGAGTGGCGCGCGGGTCGAGGCGGGCAAGGCTGCGGCTGAGCGCCGCCAGGGCGCTCGTGAGCAAGCGGCGGCTTTCGGGCGAGGGCAGCGGGTTGGTAGTGGCCGTGTCTTGCCAGGTGGTGGTGAGCGACGCGATATTGGACGACAGAATGTGATTGAGGACCACAAACTGGTGGGTTTCGGTGGGGTGGCGGTACTTGCGCTTGGGCTCGGAGAGCATGCGCTGGAAGGCCGCCGCCAGGTTGGCCGAGGCCACGTACACGTCTTTGCGACGCAGCCGATAGGCGGTGGCGGGCACGTCGCGGCCGGCCAGGCGGTCGGCTAGTTGGCGCAGGTAGGCGAGGTTGGCGCGCAGCGTGGCGGCCATCAAATCGGGCAGTTGGTCGCTTTCCCAGCTCGGGAACAGCAGGTAGCCCACGCTCAGGGCAATGGCGCAGCCCAGCAGCGTATCGGTCACGCGCTCCTCGATAATGCCCACGTAGCCCGACCCCAAAAACGTGAACATGATGAGCAGATACGCCGTCAGGAATATCACCGTAACCAGGTATTTGGTGCGCTGAAAGCTGTAGGCCACTATCATAAAAACCACCAGAAAGGCAAAGCGCACGTCGTTGCTATCCACCGTTTTGAGGATAATCGCGCCCAGCACGCCGCCCACCAGCGTGCCGATAATGCGCTCGGTATTGCGCTGGCGCGTGAGGCTAAAACCCGGCTTGAGCATGATGGTCACGGTCATCAGGACCCAGTAGTTGTGCTGGCCGTGCCAGAAGATTTCGGCCAGCACGAAGGCAATGAGGCAGGCCACGGCCATGCGCACCGAGTGCCGAAAAACCGACGATTTTAAGGTCAGGTTTTCGATAAAAGCCTTGAATTGCAGCTCCTGGCGGGCCACGAACTGAAGGTGCGAGGCCGCGCGGCTGGGCTCGATGGGCTGCTCGGCCAGCTGGCTTTCATCGAAGTAGCGGCGCAGGCTGGCGGTGCGGCGGATGAGGTCGCGCAGGTTCACCAATATTTTGCGCAGGGTGCGCGGGTGCGTGCCGGTGGTAGCCTCGGTGGGCAGGGCCGCAATGCGGACTTGCAGGCGGTCCCATTCGGCGGTGCGGTCGGGGGGCGGGCTGCCAAAGGCGCGGTTGGCCATGACGGCGCTGCCCAGGTAGTCGAGGTCGATGGCGAGGCGCGTGATGAGGGCCGCGATGTCGCCGAGCACGCCGGTGGCGCCAAAATCGCGCCGCAGGGCCGCGTAGTCGTAGTGCCCGGCCGTGATGTGCTCGTAGAGGTCCACGGCTTCTACGAAGGTGAGCACGAGGCGGCGGCTGGCGCTGGTGCTTTCGCTCACGAGCTGGCGCGAGCGGAAAATAACTTCGCGCACGGCTTCCTGCTTCTCATTCACCGTCACTTGCTGCGACACGAGGCGGCGGTAATCTTCTTCGAGGTCAGTTGATTGCTGGTAAAACGTGGCTTTCAACTCCAAAAAGCCGGCCATGGCGTGCAGGCACTCGCCGAGTGCCTGCTGCGCGGCGCGGTAGGGCAGCACCTGCTGCTGCAGCAGCGCCAGCACCAGGTACCAGGCCCCGCCGAGCAGCAGCAGCAACCCGTGCGGTAGCACCTGATTTGGGGCAATCGGATGGGCCAGGGTCAGGACCATTGCCAGCAGCGTGGCCGAGCCCACCGCGCCCGCCCGCGCGCCCCACACCAGCAGCATGGTAAGCGCGAAGGCCATGCCTACCACCTCCAAGCCCAAAAGCAGGCGATAGGGCGCCACCAGATTGGTGATAATGGACACCGCGAACACCAGCCCCAGGCTGGCCAGCATGCCGTTGCGCTTGTGCCGGGCGGGGCCGGGCGTATCGGTGACGCTCACGCACACCGCGCCGGTCGAGATGGTGACGCCCGCCGCCAAATCGCCCCACTGCGCCCCCACCAGCGCGGGCAGCAAAATGGCCAGCGTGGTACGCAGCCCATCGGAGAAGTGCTGGCTAAAGAAAAAGTAAGCTAGGTCGCGGCGAGTGACGTGCGGAAGCGGGGCGTGCATGGCTAGCCGCAAAGTACGGCCCGCGCCCGGCTGAGTTTAGTTGTAGGGTAAGCTTTAGCTTACCCTACAGCAGTATCGCGGCCAGGGCGTAGTCGGCGAGCAGGATGGCGATGATGGAGTTGGTAACGGCCGACGTGCCGGCGGCACCTACTTCGAGGGCGCCGCCGCGCACCGAGTAGCCTTTGTAGGCCGAAGTAGCCGTCACCAAAAAGGCGAAGACCACCGATTTTATCAGCGCAAAGAAGATGGTGTAGGGTTTGAAATCAAACCGGATGCCCTCGATGTAGTCGGCGGCCGGCATAATGCCCGCCGCCTGCGAGGCCACGTAGCCGCCCAGTATGCTGAGGTTCATGGCCAGGATAACGAGCAGCGGAAACACGAACAGGGCCGCCAGCACCCGCGGCAGCACCAGGTACGAGGCCGAATTAATACCCATGGCGTCGAGCGCCGAAATTTGCTCGGTGATGCGCATGGTGCCCAAAACCCCCGCTATAGACGAGCCTACCTTGCCCGCCAGCACGATGCTCGTGATGGTGGGCGCGAGCTCAAGCACCGTCATCTCGCGCACCATGTAGCCCACCATCGACTGGGGAATGAGCGGATTAACAAGGTTATACGCAATCTGAACGCACGTGACGGCGCCAATGAACGTGGCGACCAGCGCCACGATAAATACCGAATCGGTGCCGATGAGCACGGCCTCCTCCATGGTGCGCCGCCAAATAACGGCGAGGCGCTCGGGCCGCGTCACCATCTCGGTCATCAACAACACAAAGCGGCCAAAGGCCGAAACCGGCCGGGGATAACGATACATCTACTTTTATAAAACTTACGCCGCAAAGGTACGGCCGGCACTAGCGAGAGGGGCGGCCGGGGACCGATGGTTGCACCGCAACCAGCTGGCCCCCGGCCACCCCGGGTAGACGAACTAGGCTAATGCATATTTTAAGCTGGGCGGCTACGCCTGGCATTGCGACAGGCCGAGCTGGTGCGCTAATACAGCACGTCCTCGATGGGCTGCACGGGCTTGGGCAGGTCGGTTTCGAGCATCATTTGGCGCAGGTCAATTTCGATGCTACGGCAGATGGCCGACATTGATACGTCGTTTTCCTGGTTCTGGAAGGGGTCTTCGCTATTGTGGCCCACCTTTTCGATGGTGTGGAAAACCCAGCTCACGAGCGTGGCAAACGGCACCATCAGCCACACGTGGAACGGGCCGAGCGCCACCCGGCTATCAAACTCTTCGACCAGGCCCAGCGGCAGCAGCAGGGCGAACACCATGACGAAGACGTAGCTAAAAAAAGCGTACTGACGCGGAAAAGGCGTGTTTTTGATGCGCTCGCAGGCGCCCTGGTGGTTGTTGAGTTCGCGTAGCGTTTCGGCCATCGACACCTCGCGAAATTCGGTGAGCATGCCGTCGAAGCTGAGCTGGCGCAGGTCGTGGCCCTGGCGAATGACGAGCTGGGCGGGCGGGTTGTTGGCTTGGCCGAGGGCGTGGTCGGCGGGGTCAAGCAAGAAAGGCACTACGTCGGCCTGCCAGAGCTCGGCCGTTTGGCGGCGCAGGTGCAGGCGCAGGGCATTGACCCAGGCAATGTGCCGGTACACAAGCCGGCGGTGGGCGGCTAGTTCGGCCGCGTCGTAGCCGTAGTTGTCGTCGGGCGTGCGCACAAAGTCGAGCGCCCGCCCAGTCCAGGTGCGCGACGAGTTTACGACGGCGCCCCACAGCTGCCGCGCCTCCCAGAAGCGGGCGTAGGAGGCATTGCTCTTAAAGCCGATGTAGAAGGCTACCGCCGTGCCCAGCGTAGCCACCGGCTGCCACGGAATGTCGAGCCAGTGAATATTGAGCGGCCCGTACATCAACCCAATCAGGGAGTCGTAGACGGCAAAAAACAGCAGGGGCCGCCACCCGTATTTCCGCCAGATAAAGCCGGGGCGCAGGTTTTGTTCGATGTGCATAAAGTAGTGAAGAGGGATGGGTAAGCTAGGGGCGGGCAAGCCGGGCCGGCATCTGGCAAGGCGGCTGGCATCTTTTTGGGTAACTACGCAATTGCGGCGGGCAGGAGCCGGCCATACGCACCGCGCCGCGGGCAGTTGGCACGGGTATGCGGCAGTTTTTCGTTCTTTGCAGTACTAATCGACCTATTGCGGTACAAACTTAATTTCATTTCCTCTTCATGAAGGCTATCCTCTTATGCTCGGCACTTTTGCTGGCCACTGCCGCGCCGGCTGTGGCCCAAAAACCAGCCAAACTCAAGTACCCCGGCGACGACAACAGCCGCGTGTACGACGCCGTGGAGCAGCCGGCCGTGCCCAAAGGCGGCCCGCAGGGCTACGCCGACTACCTGGCCAGCCACCAGAAATACCCTACCGCCGCCATGCAGGCCAAGCAGGAAGGCACCGTGATGGTAACGTTTGTGGTTGAAAAAAGCGGCGGCATCGGCGAGGTAGAAGTGAAGCAGCCCGTGGCCCCGCTCCTCGATGCCGAGGCCATGCGCGTGATAAAAGCGGCCCCCAAATGGACGCCCGCCCACCACAAAGGCAAGGTGGTGCGCCAGCGCGTGACGGTGCCCGTGAGCTTTGTGCTGGCCGAGGGCTCGGGCGAGGTAGTAGAAGTGCCAGCCGCCGGCAGCCCCAAGCCCGGCCAGCCGCTGCCGCCCGGCGCGGTGGCGGCGGCCCCCGGCACGTCGTCGGTGATTGGCACCACGGCCAGCGGGGCGGCCATCATCCGGCCCGAAAAGGGAACGCAGCCGGTGGGTGGCACGGCCGCCTTTTTTGCCTGGGTTGCCGAAAACCAGAAGTATCCCGACCTGGCCCGCAAGCGCAAGATTCAGGGCAAGGTGCTCGTGGAGTTTATGGTGCAGCCCGATGGCTCGCTTACCGACGTGCGGGTGCCCCAAAAACACGGCTCGGGGCTGGATGAGGAGGCCATGCGCCTGATAAAAATGGCGCCCAAGTGGGAGCCGGCGCTGTACCAGGGCAAGCCCATCAAGCAAAAAATGGTGCTGCCAATACTGTTTCAGCTATAGGCCGCGCCAAAAAGCATCTGTACACTGCGCGCGTAGCCCTGCTCTTTCTGCACTTTCGGAGTGCAACTCCGAAAGAACGGGTGAGCGGGTTCAGCTGTAGGCGGGCGCTCTGGCTCGCTGCGCTGCATGCGCGCTACGATAACTACCGGGCCAGTTTGGCTGTTGCCATATAGCCTTTTTTTCTGTTCCATGTCCTACTTCGAAGTCGCCACCGTTCCAGTCGCTGCCCGCATTTGGCCGCACGAGCGGCGCTACCGCAATGCCGTGCAAACTATTGCGCAGGCGCTGTTTGATGCCCTCGACGATGAGCTGCAGCCCTACGTGCAGGTGCTGGGCCTACCAGCCGACAGCAGACTGCCCATTGTGCAGGAGGTAGGGCCCGAAGGCACCGAGCTGCCCACCGGGCCGCTGGCCGACGTGGCCGAGCGCGGCCGACAACTCGTGCTGCTGGGCCAAATACCCCTGCCCAGCACCCCCCTCGACGATACCATCGACCCCGACGACCTGCGCGAGCGCCTGGTGCGCAAAGGCGTGCGCCTGGCCCTGGAACCCGTGCTGGCCGAGCTGGCCGAAGGCACCGACTACGAGTACTTCTGCACCTGGCCGATACTGCTCAATGACTATTTTGTGTGCACGATACTGCGGGTGCAGCGCAAGCCGCTGCGCGCCTACCCCGCCCTGCACCCCGACCGCGCCTACACCGATGGCCGCCCGCTGCCGCACTCGCTGCTAAACGCCGCCATGGCCCGCTTCAACGAGGAAACGGTGAAGGCCCTGAACGAGCCCGAGCCCGGCGCGGGCCTGCTCTACCGCCCCCGCGACACCGAGGAGCTGCTGCGCGCCGCCGGCCGCAGCCTGCTCGATGCGCCCGCCCTGGCCGTGGGCTCGGCCGACTGGAGCAGCGGCGAGCGCCTCGACCGGGGCAGCAGCACCGGGCCGGGGGCCGAGCGGCTATTTTACATTATCAATACTATTTCGAGCCTGCGCTACGAGGGGGCCGAGGGTGTGGGCTGCCTGCTGCTGGCCCGCCGCGGCCACCCCAACCTAGAGGAGGTTTTTGCCCTCACCTGCCCCGTTGACCTTACCGACTACCGGGCTGTGCGCAAGCTGCTCGAAATGACCACGCCCGGCATTCACCTGCTGGCCGATGCCGACAAAGTGTACGCCCTGGGCCGCGAGGTAGGCCCGTACGATGCCAGCCGCGAAGACCTGTTTGCCTTCCACTTTCTTACCTACTACACCTGGGAGCTAAGCCACGCCGGCCACACGCTGCTGCGCTGCCGCTACGGCCTGCCCGGCCTGGCCCGCCCGCGCCTCAACCGCCTGGCCTTCAAGCGCGAGTTTAAGCGCACCTTTGGGGCGCCCAAGGCCGAGGAACTGGAGCGGCTGTGGCAGGTGGTACTCGAAGCCAGCCGCCAGCCCAAAGGTACGCTACTGGTTATCAGCACCGAGGCGCTGGCCGAGGCTGACCGCCTCAAGCTGCAATGCACGCTCATCGAGCCGGTTATCCTCACGCCCACCATCACGCAGCTCGTCACGGCCATCGACGGGGCCGTGCTGCTCGACCCGCAGGGCTACTGCTACTCCATCGGCG
>JAKONR010000414.1 GCA_022701825.1 Hymenobacteraceae bacterium
ACGATTACGGCTTCCGACCTCGAAACGAGCATGATGACCGAGCTGCCCATTGAGGCCCAGGAGGCCGGCCGCATCGCCGCGCCCGCTCGCATCCTGCTCGATACGCTCAAGAACCTGCCCGACCAGCCCGTGACTTTTACGCTGGACGAGGAAACCTATAACATTGAAATCAGCTCGGCCAATGGCCGCTACAAGCTGGCCGGCGAAAACGCCGCCGACTTCCCCCGCGTGCCGGTGGTGAAGGGCTCGGCCCCGGTCGAGATTCCGTCGTCGTCGCTGGCGCGGGCCATCAACAAGACCATTTTCGCCGTCAGCACCGACGAGCTACGCCCCGCCATGACTGGTATTCTGGTGCAGCTCGGCGAGGCCCAGGTCACCTTCGTGGCTACCGATGGCCACCGCCTGCTGCGCTACCGCCGCCAGGACGTGGGCGCCGGCCAAACCGCCAACCTCATCATCCCGCGCAAGGCCTTTAACCTGCTCAAAAGCTCCTTGCCCAGCGAGGCCACGCCGGTGCGCGTCGAGTTCAACCAAAGCAACGCCTTCTTCTCGTTCAACCAGATGCGCTTGGTGTGCCGCCTCATCGACGAGCGCTACCCCGACTACGAGAACGTGATTCCCGTCAGCAACCCCAATAAGCTGACCATCAACCGCGCCGAGCTGCTGAACTCGGTGCGCCGCATCAGCATCTACTCCAACAAAACCACTCACCAGGTACGCCTGCGCCTCACCGGCTCCGAGCTGGTGGTGTCGGCCGAAGACCTTGACTTCTCCAACGAAGCCAAGGAAACGCTGGCCTGCCAGTACGACGGCGAGGACATGGAAATCGGCTTCAACGCCCGCTTCCTGCTCGAAATGCTGAGCAACATCGACTCCGACGAGATTACCCTGGAGCTGAGCACGCCCAACCGCGCCGGCCTGCTCATGCCCGCCCAAGCCGACGACAACGAGAGCATCCTGATGCTGGTGATGCCCGTGATGCTCAACAACTACGTCTAAACCGCAGATTCAAACGGATTTCGCAGATACGCCCGGCTGCGCCGGGCTGGCTTCTGGGCTTGTTTGGTTTTTGCATCTGCTCGTCTGTTTGGATGGTTTAGTTTAGTTGGATAGTTCGTTTTTATAGCGGCGCTACTTTGTAAATTAGCGTGTTGGCTACGAAGTGCGTAGCCATTTTTTAACTAGAAAGTGCTGGAAAAGCGGCGCTCGTTGCCTCTCCAGGCAGGCAGGCAGCCCGGCGCAGCCGGGCGTATCTGCGATATCCGTTTAATCCGTTTGAATCTGCGATGAAGAAGTCAGAAATCCGTTTCAGCATTGCGCTGGACGACCAAAAAGTCCCGGAAGCCATTACCTGGCAGGCCACCGATGCTGGGCAGGATATTCATTTTGCAAAGGCTATCAACATCGCTATTTGGGACCGCAACGCCGATGGTACGATGAAAATCGACCTCTGGACCAAGGACATGCCCACCGATGCCATGAAATACTTCGTGGTCGATACCATCGGCTCGATGGCCGAAACCATCATCACTGCCACCAGCGACCAGAAAATGGCCGCCAAAATGCGTGCCCTCTGCCAAGAACTCACCGATTACCTGGAAGAGCAAGGCGCGGACAATCGCCCCAGCGCTTAGGCACAGGTAGCAGCAGGTACGGGCCAGCTAAGCTGAGCCGCCCCGCACAGCCGCTGTTCGTAGCATTAAAAAAGCCTCTCACTGCACGGTGAGAGGCTTTTTTGGCTTGTAGCTACCGCTACGGGCGGCGGGCAGCGCGGACAGTGGGAGAACTACCAGGCGCGGGTAGTTCTCCCGGCTTGTCGTTATTCGCGTACGAGGCGGCGCACTTCAACCGCGCCGCTGGCGGTGCGAGCTTGCAGCAGGTACAGGCCGGCCGGCAGGGCGCTCAGGTTCAGCGTCTGCTTTTGGCCGAGGGCGGTGCTGGCCACGGTGCTTTCGGCCACGCGCTGGCCCAGGGTGTTAGTCACCGTCAGGGTCACGGCCTCGCGGAAGCCGCTGAGCTCCAGCGTCAGCAGGCCGTCGCGGGTGGGGTTGGGGGCCACGGTGAGGGCGGTGCTGCCCTGCGCGGGCGTAGCGGCCGTTACGGTCACGTTTACGGCGGCCGAGGTGGCCGAGCAGCCGGCGGCGTTGGTCACGGTTACGGTGTAGGAGCCATTTTTGGTACCCGAGTTGATGAGGTACGACGTGCCCGTGGCGCCGGTGATGGCGGTGCCGTTCAGGCTAAACTGGTTGCCGGTGGTTGCGCTTGAGGTGAGCGTGATGCCAGTGGCCGGCGTGCCGCTCACGGTGAGCGTGGGCGTGGCGGGCGCGGCGGCGACGGTCACGGTAGCGGTGGCCGTCGAGGCGCAGTTGGTGCCGGAGGCGGCCACGGTGTTGGTCACGGTGTAGGTGCCGGCCGTGCTGCTGCTCAGCGTAATAGCGCCGGTAGTGGCGTTGAGGGTCAGGCCCGTGGTCGAGCTAAATACGCCGGCCGTGGCGCCGGTAGCCAGCGTAGCGGTCGGGTTGGTAGCGCCGTTGGTGCAGTAGCTGGCGGCCGGGTAGCTGAAGGTAGCCGTAGAGGGCGTGCAGTTGGGCGCCACCACGATGTTGACCAGGTAGTCTTCGGCTTCGCCGTAGGTCGAGCCGCTGGCCCCGCACGCCTGGGCGGCGGTGGGCTGGCTGTCATCACCGCCGCGCACGCGCATCCGGGTCTGGCCCAGCGTGGCCGTGGCCGGCACGGCTATCGAAACGGTGATGGCGACGCCGTTGCCTGTGGCTTTGGGGCCCGCAAAATACTCAGAGGCCTCGAAAGAGCCGTTCTGGTTGAAGTCAATCCAGATGGCGTTGTACTGGTTACCGTCTGCGCCAAACGTGAGGGAGGCAGAGGCGGTACCACTCTGCGCCAGGTTCGGGATTTGCAGCGTCGGCGCGGTGCCGGTTTGCCGCCCCGTGTAGTCGGTGTAGTAGGGCGAGGGGTTGCCGGCGGCTGCCGTGTTGTTATCCAGCGTGCCTAGCTGCACGCGGGTAATGTTGTCGTTGTTGCCGCCGCTGGTGTAGGTCGGCGAGCAGTAGCAGGTAGTAGGGGCGTTTTGGGTTATCTGCACGGCGGCCGAGGTAGTGGGCGTGCTGCCGGTGCCGGCAAACTGGCAGCCCACAAGCACGCGGTAGTACGTGGTAACAGTCTGGCCAGTAGCTACGTAGGTGCTGTTGGTAGCCCCCGTGATGTTGGCGAAGCCCGTAGTGGCGCTGGTCGTCGACGACTGCCACTGGTAGGTGTAGCCCGCCAGGCTACCCGCGCCGGTGGCCGACAGGTAGATGCTGGTCGAAGGGCAGGCGGCGGTCAGCGGCGTGGTGCCCGCGGCCGAGGTCGACGCCACCGCTTGCAGGGTGGTGGGCGCGGCCGAGCAAACGGGGGCTATGCCCGCGCTCACGGCCAGCACGTTGAGCACGCCCGCGCCGGTGGCGGTCGTAAACGAGATGCCGGTGATGGTGGTGTTGATTTTAGCCGTCGGAATGGTCAGCTTCACCTGGCTCAGGAAGGGGGCCGTGTTGGCGGCCGTAGTGGCCGACACGGGCTGGGTGGCGCTGGCCCGGGCCGAAGACCCGAACACGTTTTGGGAAGCCGACACGGTAAACCAGTCGGGGTACGACTGCGACGCGAACACCGTGTTCGTGCCATCCGAGTAGTTCACCGTCATGGTCACCGTAGACGCGCCGCTGCCGCTGATGGCCAGCACGTACACCTCCGAAGCCGCCGTGGGCGTGGCAAACGTAACCGCGCCCGTGCTGCCGGCTGGCGAGATGCGCAGCGAGTTGTTGGCCGAAAACGACGCCAATTGGTACGTCAGCGACGAGAGGCCCGCAATGGAGTTCGGGATGAGGCCCGAGTTGGGCAGGCCCGAGGTGTGGGCCGTGGTGGCCGTGTAGTAGTCCTGCGAAATGAGGAAGTAGCCCGCCCCATCCACGTCGGCGGTGGTCGAGCTGGCGGGCGGCGCGGCGGCCGTACCGTTGGCGATGACGTCGGCCGTAAAGCTGGTGGCCGTAAGCGGCACCGTGCTGTACGTAGTCTGCCCCCAACTGGGTAGGCTCAGCCCCCAGGCCAGGGCCAGCGGCAATAGTTTAGACAATAAAGTAGATGGTTTTTTCATGAAGAAAAAAAGAAGGAATGTGGACTTGTTAGAAAAATGCTTTTCAGGCAATAGCTAAGTAATATTGCCGCCGGAAAAGTACTAATCAAACCTTCTTTTCTAACAAAAAAAATAAGCTATAACCAAATATTTCCTGCCGCTCAGGCAAGCCGCCGCCCGGGTAATAAGTGCGAATGCGGGCGGGTGAGGAAGCCGCAAACGATTTGGATAGTTGGCGCGGCCGTCAATTTTTTTTCAGCCAGAAGCTGGCGCCAGCGGCCGCAAAAGCCAGCTTTTCAGGCCTGGTAAAGCGGCGCGGCCGCCAGCCGAAACACGTCGCGCAGGGCGCGGCGGGCGGCGTGGTAGCCGCACAAGCCATGCACGCCCCCGCCGGGCGGCGTGGCCGACGAGCACAGGTAGAGCCCCGCCCGCGAGGTGCGGTAGGGCGATGCCCGCAGCGCCGGCCGCGTAAATAATTGCCTGATATCCAGTAGGCCACCATTGATGTCGCCGCCCACGTAGTTGGGGTTGTAGCTTTCAAGCTGGGCCGTGTCGAAGGTGTGGCGGCCGATGATGCGCGCCCGAAAACCGGGCGCGAAGCGCTCGACCTGGCGCTCGATGGCGGCGGTCATGTCTACCCGCGAGCCGTTGGGCACGTGGCAGTAGGCCCAGGCCGTGTGCTTGCCGGCCGGGGCGCGGGTAGTGTCGAATAGGCTTTGCTGGGCTAGCAGCACGAAGGGCCGCGCCGGGTGCTGGCCCTGGGCGGCGGCCTTTTCGCTGGCGGCTATCTCGGCCAGCGTGTTGCCCAGGTGCACCGTGCCCGCCGCGCGGCAGCCCGCCGCCGTGAAAGGAATGGGCGCATCGAGCGCCCAATCGACCTTGAACACGCCCATGCCGTAGCGGTAGCGCCGCAGCTGCCACTGGTAAATGCGGCTCAGGCTGTGCCCAGCAATTTGCAGCAGCTGGGCCGGCGTCACGTCGAAAAGCACGGCTTTGGCTGGTGGCAATTGGCTTAGTGAGCGCACAAATGTACCCGTTTCGACGGTGCCGCCGAGGGCGCGGAAGTGCGCCACCAGCGCGTCGGCAATGGCCTGCGAGCCGCCCTGGGGCAGCGGCCAGCCGCCCCGGTGGGCCGCAATGAGCAGCACCAGCCCCACGGCCGAGGTAGTCAAATTGCGCAGCGGCTGAATGGCGTGGGCCGCCATTCCGGCGAATAACCCCTTGGCTTTTTCGCCCCGAAAAAGCCGGGCTAGCGCCGTGGCTGGCAGCAGCGCCGGCAGGCCAAAACGCGCCATATCCAGCGGGTGCTGAGGAAGATGCAGCGGGGCCAGCACGTCGCTGGCAATGCCGGGCCAGCTGGCGATGAGCGGAGCCAGCAGGTGGCGGTACGCCACCGCATCAGCTCCCAGCGAGTTTGCGGTATCGGCCAAGGACGTGACCACGGTCGCGGCCGTGCCATCGTCGAAGGGGTGGGCGGCGGCCACGGGCGGCGTCAGGTATTCGAGCCCGTACTGGGCCAGCGGCAGGGTTTGGAAAAACGGCGAGGCCGCTGCCAGCGGGTGAATGGCCGAGCAGATGTCGTGGCGAAAGCCGGGCAGCGTGAGCTCGGCCGTGCGCAGGCCGCCGCCCAGCTCGTTTTTGCCTTCGAGCAGCAGTACCGACAAGCCGGCCTGCTGCAGCGTAATGGCCGCCGCCAGCCCATTGGGGCCGGAGCCCACCACGACGGCATCATACCTGGAATCACTCATGCGGAAATTGCCGGCGCAGGCCAGCCAAAAAGAGGTGAATACGGGGCGCGCCGCCACAAGGAAGCCCAAAGCCCACCGCAGCCGGCCCCAACGCAAAAGCGCCCCTGACGCGGCGTCAGGGGCGCTTTTGAGCCAGCAAAAAGGCTACTGCCGCACGGCGGGCCGGTTGGGGCGGGTAGCCGGCCGGGCCGGCCCGATGGTGGCGTTGTTGTCGCGGGCCGGGGCCGGGTTCTGGATGGAATTAACCAGAATAGAGGCCGAAGCAGAGGTAGCGTAGTTCTTATCGACCTGCGCGTAGCGCTTGCGTGCGTCGAAATAATCGGTGTACTGGTCGGGCGTGAGCACGGCTTGCAGCTCCTGGTCGCGCTCGCGGACTACTATTTTCGACTGCTGCTCCAGCTGAGCCGCGTTGCTGGCGTACTGGCGCTCCAAGGCGTCGAGCTTGGCCGTTTTGTCGGCGTTGATGGCCCGCAGCTTGGTGGCCTGGTAGTTGTTGAGGTGCAGGTCGCGCACCATGGTGGTGCTCAGGTGCTCGGCGCGGGCCTCCACGGGGCTGAGGCGCGGGCTCGACTGGGTTTTATCGCGCACGGCCGTGGTGGTGGGGGCCGAAAGGGTAGCGGGCTGTTGGGCAAAAACGGCTGGCGCAGCAAGGGCCAGCAAAAGCGGGGCAAAGGCGAACTTCATTGTCGAAAAGGCAAAAGTCGGAGGTTTGCAATAGCCAATTAACGCGCCAAACTGCGCGCGCCAATCGACATTTCTTAACGAAGAAGTCAACGTAGAGGTTAGGCGTTAGGGCTGTACCGTAAGCTTTAGCTTGCGTGCGTAGGGCAGCGTGTCCTCGCGCATCGCAAGCTAAAGCTTACGGTACAGCTCTCTAGAACGTGTTTTTCCACATCATGCTTTCCACCGGGCGGTCGGTGCGGTCGTTGTACTTGGCTGACTGCTTGCGGTTGTAAAACGTCTGGACATCGCCCTGCAAGCCGAAGTAGATAAGCTGCCCGATGGGCATGCCGGGGTACACGCGCACCGGCATCGAAACGCTGATTTCCAGCGTCCAGTGGTTGCAAAAGCCTACGTCGCCCTTGCCGGCGGTGGCATGAATGTCGATGCCCAGGCGGCCGACGCTGCTCTTGCCCTCCAAAAACGGCACGTGGGCGTGGGTTTCGGTGTACTCCTCCGTCACGCCCAGGTACAGGATGCCGGGCTGGAGCACGTAGCCTTCTTCGGCCGACATCTCGAAGGTCGTGATTTTGTTGTGGCGGCGGGCGTCGAGCACCGCATCGTCGTAGGTGGCCAAAAAGCGGCCCAGGTGCACGTCGTAGGAGTTGGTGCCTAGGCAGGCAGGGTCGTAGGGCTGTACTACAATGGTACCGCGCGCCATTTCGGTGCGGATTTGCTGGTCGGTCAGAATCACGGATTAGCTCGGATTTTAGCGGATTGCACGGATTTTGGGGGCGCTCCGCTGAGAAAAAGTAGGGTAGGTAGTAGCGCGCACTTTGTAGTGCGCGTTTGGCGAGGCCGTCGGGCGGCTCTATAGTAAGCGCGCACTAGAATGGTCGCGGCGCTATGAGGCCCGGCTAGCGCGTCGGGTAGTGCGAGCCGAGCTCGTCGTCCTCGTCGCCGTCGTCGTAGTTGTCGGCGGGCAGCTCGCCGGTAGCCGAGCCGCGCAGGCGGCTAAACAGGCTGGGGCGCGGTTCGGCAGGTTCGGACGCGTAGTCGTCGGCATCGGGCTCAGGGTAAGCCGATTGGCTGGCGGCCTGCGCCTCTAGCTCGCGCACGCGGCGCTGCAAGCGGCGCAGCTCGGGCAGCACGCTCAGTAACCCAAAACCCAGCAACCCAAGCGTGCCCAGGCTGCTGAGCAGCGTGAGGTAGCCCACCCAGCCGGGGCCGGCCGTGGGTGCGGCCTCCCCGGCGGGGGTGCGCAATTCGGGCTCGCTGGTGGCTGGCGAGGCGGTTTCGGTGGCGGCCGGGGCGGCCGCCGGGGTGGTGCCGTTGGTGGTGAGGGGGGCCGAGGCCATGGCCGGCTCGGGTTCCTCGTCGGCGGCGGGCACGGTGGCAGCGGCGGCGTCGCCGCTGGCGTTGAAGCGCGCCACGGCCTGCTTGATAACCCGTTCCTCGTTGCGAATGAGTGCCGAGCGCTCGTCGCGGGGCAGGCCCCGGATGAAAAACTCGAAATTGCGGTCGCGCACCACCGAGTTCAGCTGCTTCTCAAACTCGGCCTGCGAGAGCTGCCCGCCGCCGAAGCGGTTTTTGTAGCGCTCGGCCACGCCGTTGTAATTCAGAAACAGTTTTTGCAGCTCGGCGTTGTTTTCGAAGTTGGTGAACTCGCGCCGGGCGGCGGCCGTGCGCAGGCTGGCCGGGTATTTCTGGCGCGTGAAGTGCTTGTCGTACACCGTTTCGAAGGTGCGGAAATTCAGCTCGTCGATGGTGCGGTCAAACAGCTTTTTGTTGGCCTGTGCGGGCGTTTCGGCCTGGGCAAAGCTCAGAAAGGGAATAAAAAGCAGCAGCTTGAGCAAATGACGCATAACGCAGCGAAGGTTGAATAGGACGACGTGAAGTTAGGCCGAAAGCCCGTGCGCCTCCAGCAGCGCCTCGCGGCAGGCCGTTAAGTATTTCTCCACCAGCTCATCGGTGATGCTGGTCGAGACAAACAACGCCTCGAACTGCGAGGGTGCCAGGTAAATGCCGCGCTTCAACATACCGTGGAAGTAGCGCCCAAAAGCCGGCAAATCGGCCTTTTTGGCGTCCTCCAGATTATTTACTGGCTCAGAAGTAAAAAACAAGCTAAACATCGAGCCCACCCGATTGACGGTGTAGTTCAAGCCCAACTCCTGGGCAATCTGGCGGGTGCCGTCGGCGAGGCGGGCGGTGGTGGCTTCGAGCTGCGCGTACACCTCGGGGTGCTCGTGCAGGTAGCGCAGCTGGGCCAGGCCGGCGGCCGTGGCCAGCGGATTGCCCGAGAGCGTGCCGGCCTGGTACACCTTGCCGGCCGGGGCCACTTGGTTCATGATGTCGGCCCGGCCACCGTAGGCGCCCACGGGCAGGCCGCCGCCGATGATTTTGCCCAGCGTGGTCATATCCGGCGTGACGCCAAAAAGCTGCTGCGCGCCGCCGGGCGCGAGGCGAAAGCCCGTCATTACCTCGTCGAATATCAGCACGATGCCGTGCTCGGTGCACAGCGCCCGCAGCTCGGCCAAAAAGCCGGCCGCCGGCTCCACGAGGCCCATATTGCCCACCACCGGCTCGATGATGATGGCGGCAATCTGCTCGGGATTAGCCGCGATGGCGGCTTTTAGGGCGGGCACGTCATTATAAGGAACAGTGAGCGTGTCCTTGGCTACGCCTTCGGTTACGCCCGGCGAGTCGGGCGCGCCCAGCGTGAGTGCGCCGCTGCCGGCCGCAATCAGGAAGGAGTCGCCGTGCCCGTGGTAGCAGCCCTCAAATTTGAGGATTTTGGCGCGCCCGGTGTAGCCCCGCGCCACCCGAATGGCCGACATGGTGGCCTCGGTGCCCGAGTTCACGAGGCGCACTTTTTCCACGCTCGGCACCATTTCAATGAGCAATTCGGCCAGCTCGACCTCGCGGCGCGTGGGTGCGCCGTAGGAGAGCGAGTGCGGCAGAGCCTCGCGCACGGCGTCGAGCACCACGGCGGGCGCGTGGCCGAGTATCATCGGCCCCCACGAGTTGATGAAATCAACGTACTGATTGCCATCGACATCGGTGAGCCAGGCACCTTCGGCCGACTGCATGAAAATGGGCGCGCCACCCACGGCGCGGAAGGCACGAACGGGCGAATTAACCCCGCCCGGAATCAGCTCCTGGGCGCGGGCAAAGAGGTTTTCGGAAGTAGTCATTGTCTTTAGCTGTTAGCTCTTAGCTGCTGGCTGTTAGCTCTTAGTTGTTGGCTGTTAGCTCTTAGCTGCTGGCTGTTAGCTTTCCCCACTAAGATGAAAAGCTAACAGCCAGCAGCTAAGAGCTAACAGCGCAAAAAAATTACCGCACCAACTGAAACTCCAGGTTGCTGAGCTTCACCATTGGTACTACCTGGTTATCGTGGGCGGTGCCGGGGTAGGCGAGGCCCTCGAATACCGCGCCCGGCTGGGGCGGTAGCGTGGCCAGCCCGCCCTGAAAAGCGGGTCCGAATTGCTGGAGGGCGTTGCCGAAAAACAGCAGTAGCTCGTAGCCCTGGCCAGCAAATACGGAAGGCGGCAGGTTTTGCTTGGCCAGGTACAGCTGCCGGAAGCGGCGGTAGCTGGGGCGCTGCGGGTCGAGGTATTTGGGGTAGTAGTAGTACACGTTGGCCCCGCCGAGCTGGCCGGCGCCCAGGCCGGGGTTGTCGAGCCAGGTGCCGGGCACCAGTAGCGCCGGGCGAGTGGCGTAGGGCAGAGCTTGCAAGGCGGCAAAGGCGGCGGGGCCAGCCTTGCGGTTGTCGGAGGCCACGACTACGTGGCTGGCTGCCGCTAGGTCGAGGCCCGCAAAAGCGGCCGCGAGGCTGGCGGCATCGTCGGGGCGAAAGGCGCGCGAATCCAGGATTTTGCCGCCCGCATCCTCATACGCTGCCTGGTACGCCTGGGCAAAATCGTTGTCGTCTTTGGCATCTTCGCGCAGCAATAGGGCCGGGCGGCCGATGCCAAAAGCCGACGCCGCGAACTGCGCCGCCAGCCGCCCCTGGGTGGCCACGCTGGGCATGTAGAGGTAATGATACGCGTTATTCATCACCAAATCACCGTCTTGCGAAAGCGGATTAATGCACGCAATCTGGTGCTCTTGGGCGTAGCGGGCCAGCAGCCGCGCCCCCGACTTGTACACTGGCCCGATGAGCAGGTCCATGCCGGCCAGCTCGGGCAGCGCCAGCACCGACTTGAGCGTCAGGGTATCGGCGCCGGTGTCGTAGGCAAAAAGCTGCACCGGGTGCCCGGCGCGTTGCAGTGAGTCCTGGGCCAGGCGCAGGCCGGCGTAGAGGTCAGTTACGAATTGGTTTTTGCGCTGGGTCTGCCAGCTGTTGTCTTGCAGCTCAAAAGGCAGCAAAACGCCGATGTTGTAGGTGCTCTTGCGGGGCAGGGCTTTGGGCGGGGGCGGTGCCGTAGCCAGGACGCCGGTGTAGCGGCCGCGGTCGAGCTTAAACTGCGAAACGAGCGCGTCGAGCTGCTGGCGGTCGGCGTCGGCGAGCGGGCCGCTGCCCACCAAAAAGTCGGCGTAGAGGCGGCCCACCAGCTTGCTATTGGGGTAGCGCTGGCGCAGGCGCTGCCAGGTGGCGCGGTCTTTTAGCTTGGCTAAATAGCTGGCTTGCAGGTTTTCGCGCAGGCCGGCGTATTGCTCGGCGGGCAGCTGGCCCAGGGTGCGCAGGGCGTTGTCGTAGTCGCCCTGCTCAAACGACACCTGGCCTTGCAGGTACAGCACCTCGTTGA
>JAKONR010000433.1 GCA_022701825.1 Hymenobacteraceae bacterium
GTGGTGACGGTGGGCACCGTGCAGGCCGGCGTGCGCTACAACATCATTCCGCCCGACGCCACGCTCACGGGCACCATCCGGGCGCTGAGCCCCGCCACGCAGCAGCGCATCTGGGCCGCCATCCGGCGCACGGCCGCCGGCATCGCGGCGGCCAACGGCGCCACGGCCGAGGTCAGCATCGAGCCCTACGTGCCCGTCACCTTCAACGACCCCGCCCTCACGGCCCGTATGCTGCCCACCCTGCAAGCCGTGGCCAGCCCCCAAAACGTGGTAGAAATAAAAGCCGTGATGGGCGCCGAGGACTTTGCCTGCTACCAGGAGAAAGTGCCCGGCCTGTTCGTGTTTTTGGGCGGCCTGGCCCCCGGCACCGACCCCGCCACCGCGGCCGACCACCACACGGCGGGTTTTCGGGTCGATGAAAGCGCCTTCCCGCTGGGCGTGCGGGCGCTGGCTACGCTGGCCGTGGACTATTTGGGCAGCAAGTAGTTTGGACTTTGTAGTCCGAACGCAAGCGCAGCTCGCATCTACGCAAGCTGACGTAGATGCGAGCTGCGCTTGCGTTCGGACTACAAAGTCCAAACTACTACCTAGTCGAAGTGAACGAGGGGCTTGCCCCGCTCGCGGTAAAAGGTGTACTCCACCTTGAGCGAAGCGGTGGCGAAGTTGTCCTTCTTCTCGGGGCTGGCGCGCTGGCTGATGTCGTCGAGCCGGTCGGTGCTGCTGAAGTACACCAGGCCTTCGAGGGTGAAGGCGAGCGCGCGGCTGGCCCGCAGCGTGAGGCCCCCGCCCACGGGCAGCACCCCGGCCAGGAGGGGGTAGCCGCCGGGCCGCTCGGGGGGCAACGCCACGCGGCCGTAGGGCGGCTCGGGGTTGTTGGCCGAGGTCTGGGCGCTGTTGAGCAGCAGCCCCACCCCGCCCTGCACAAACAGTTGCACCGGGGTGGGCCGGGAGCCGGGGCCGAGGTACATGCTTTTATCGGCCAGCAGGTTGTAGCGCACGAAGGTGGTGAGCGCCCCGCCGCTGGAGGTGAAGCGCAGCCCGCGGCTCACGTTGTAGTCATCCGCATCGAGCCGCACGTAGGCCAGGTCGGCCCCGAAGGACAGATGCGGGCTGAGCGGGCGCACCACCCCCAGGCTAAAGGCCGGGCGGCTGGCGATGCGGTTGGTAAGGTCGCCGTCGTAGTAGGCAGCCCCGGCGCCGAAGGTGAGGCGGGCGGGCGGGCGGCGGTAGGGCTGGTGGCTAGGCGTGTAGAAGTGGCGGGGTGGGTGGTAGTCGGCCGGGGCAGCCAAGGCCGGCGCGGCAGCCACCAGGCTGCCGCCCAGCAGGGCCGTAAGTACAGAGCGCATAAGAGTAAAAGGACAGAAATAAACGTAGCAGCCAGAAGCTGCTACGCCAATACGCGCTCCGCCTTACAAAGTCTGGGCCACAACCCTGGTCTAGCGCACCAGCGGCTTTTTCTGGCTGAGTTTCAGGCCCACCTCCACCTTGAGGCCGGCGGTGATGAACTTGTCGAGCTTGTCGGGGTTGGCGCGCGCGCTCACATCGTCGAGCAGGTCGGTGCTGGTGAAGTAGTACAGCCCTTCGAGCGTGACGGCGAAGTAGGGGCTGGTGCGCACCGTAACGCCGCCGCCCACCGGCAGTACGCCGCCCAGGTGCGGGTACGAGTAGTCGCTGTTGCGGCGCTCGGGGTCGAGGCGGGTGCGCACGCCGGCCACGGTTTGGTAGGCCACGGGGTCGAAGAGCAGCAGGCCCGCGCCGGCCTGGGCAAAGGGCTGAAAGTTGGCCTTGCGGTAGGAAGGGCCGAAGTTCATGCTCTCATCCGACAGGAAGTTGTAGCGACCCAGCACCGTGAGCACGCCGTTGGTGCCCTGAAAGCTGAAGCCGCGGTCGGGGCGCTGGTCCACGGCTTTGAGCTTGTTGTAGCTGAGCTCGGCCACCAGCGACACGTGCGGGCTCATGGGCCGCACCAGGCCCAGGCCGAAGCCGGGGCGCAGGCTATTGTCGGACAGGCGGCCCGTGATGTCGCCGTTGTAGGTGGCGAAGTTGACGCCGAAGGTTACGCGCATGGGCGGGCGGCGGTACGCGTGCTGGTCGGGGTTGTGCAGGCGCTCGGGCGTGTGGTAGCCCGAGGGGCGGCGCTGGGCCACGCTGGGCAGGGCGGCCAGCACGCCAGCAGCCAGAAAGAGCGTAAAAGAAAGACGCATGTAAGAAGGTATGATTATAGCGGGGTAAATATAGACATAACCAGTAGCCACCGCGCAGCCTAACGGCCGCCCGGTGGCACTTTCGCCGCCCAACCGCGCCCCGCAGCCGGCCGTATCTTGCGGCACTTATCTCTGGCTTGCCCTAATGACTGTTCACTTCTCCCTCCCCTACCGCACCACCTACGGCGAGCGCCTGGTGGTCTGCGGCTCGTTGCCGGCCCTGGGCCACTGGAACCTGGCCCAGGCCCTGCCCCTGCACTACGACGAAGCCGCCGCCCGCTGGAGCGCCGCAACCGAGGTGGCAGCCGACGCCGCCACCTCGCCCCTCACTTATAAGTACGTGCTGCTGACCGAAGGCGGCGGCGTGGTGTGGGAGTGGGGCGCCAACCGCACCCTGCCCCTGGCCGCCCCCGGCACCGAGCGCCTGGAGGTGCGCGACTACTGGCGCACCCCCGCCCAAGACGACAACGAGCTGTTCACGGCCGCCTTTACCCAGGCGCTATTTCGGCGCCCCGCCCCCGTCCCGGCTGCCCAGGTAGCCGCTGCCAAAGTAGCCAAGGGCAAGAAAAAAGCCGAGCCCGCCCCGGCCCCCGCCGCGCCCAACCTGCGCCTGCGCCTGG
>JAKONR010000444.1 GCA_022701825.1 Hymenobacteraceae bacterium
AATGGGTGGGAAATGGAGAAATAGCGGCAAAAGCAAGCGTTTCCGGCCGAAAACCAGCCGGAGGGGCATTCTAGGGTGAATGTCTCAACTATCGAATACTTAGCGGACAGATAACTCAGGCCAAATCGGACATAGTAACTTGCGGCCGGAAGTATAGGAGTATAGCAAGCCGTAATAAGCCAAAAACCCGATTTTTATTTGCGCAATCGTTGCCGGCAACGTTACCGGAGAAGGCGGCGAACCAGGCTAGCCGTAGCGGTTAGCTGTGAGTAAAGCCATGCTACAACCGCCGGCCGCGGCCGCAGGAGCCAAGCTGGCCGTGCAGTAAAATTCGCGCCGGGTTCGTAGCGGCTGAGTACATACCCTGCGAAACCCCGCACAAAACAACGCTGCCAAGCTGAACTATAGCAGCGTGTGCCCACTGGCCGTACTTTCGGCGCTCCATCAACTTTCGCCGCGTGCGTACACTGCTACTTTCCCTCACCTTGGCCGCGCCGCTGCTGGCCCGCGCCCAGGCCCAAGCGCCTTATTTTCAACAAGAAGTCAAGTACGACATCGACGTGCGGCTCGACGACCGGCAGCACCGGCTGCGCGGCCGCGAGGCGCTCACGTACCGCAACAACTCTCCCGAGGCGCTGACATTCATCTGGTTTCACCTCTGGCCCAATGCCTACCGCGACAATAACACGGCCTTTGCCCGGCAGCAGCAGCGGCAGGGTAAGAAAACATTTCTGTTCGCGCCGCCCAGCGCGCGCGGCTTTATCGACAGCCTGGCCTTCACGGTAAACGGCCAGCCGGCCACCCTCGAAACCGACCCGCGCAACCCCGACATGGCCCGGCTGCGGCTGCCGCAGCCGCTGGCCCCCGGCGCGGTGGCCACCATCGCCACGCCGTTTCGGGTGCAGCTGCCGGCCTCGTTTTCGCGAGGCGGGCACGTGGGGCAGAGCTACCAGATAACGCAGTGGTACCCCAAGCCGGCCGTGCTGGACCGGCGCGGCTGGCACCCCATGCCCTACCTCGACCAGGGCGAGTTTTACTCCGAATACGGCTCGTTCGACGTCCGCATTACCCTGCCCGCCAACTACATCGTGGGCGCCACCGGCGAGCTGCAAAACCCCGAGGAACTGGCCCGCCTGCGCCAGCTGGCCGCCGCCACCGCCCGCAAAACGACGGATAAGGATTTTGGCAAAGACCTGGCGTTTCCGGCCTCGGCCCCGGCCCCCAAAACCCTGCGCTACGTGCAAGACCGCGTGCACGACTTCGCCTGGTTTGCCGACAAGCGCTTCAACGTGCTGCACGACTCGGTGCGCCTGGGCTCGGGCCGGGTGGTGCAGTCGTGGGTGCTATTCACCAATAGCCAGGCTACCAAGTGGGTAAAGGGCCTGCAGGATGTGAACACCGCCCTGCGCCGCTACTCGGAGTGGGTAGGCGAGTACCCCTACGCCAGCGCCACCGCCGTGGATGGTGCCCTCTCGGCCGGCAGCGGCATGGAGTACCCGATGGTGACCGTAACCCAGCCGGACGCCATCGTGCACGAGGTGGGCCACAACTGGTTTTACGGCATTCTGGGCTCCAATGAGCGCGATTTTCCGTGGCTCGATGAAGGCGTGAATACCTACTACCAGACCCGCGTGGAGGAGCTCACCGACCCCCGCGCCGGGATGCTGGTCGACCTGGCCAAGGTGCCGTTTCTGGGCCGCTCGTTTGGGCTCGACAGCGTGCCCGGCGCGGGCCTCAACCAGCTACCCTACCAGGCGCTGGCCAGCCGCGGCCTCTACCAGCCGGTGCAGGGGCCGACGTCGGACGACTATACGCAGTTCAACTACGCGGCCACGGTGTACTACAAAACGGCCGTGTCGCTCAAGTACCTGGCGGCCTACCTGGGGCAGGAAAAATTTGACCAGGCCATGCACCAGTACTACGCCCGCTGGCAGTTTCGGCACCCGTACCCCGCGGATATGCGGGCCGTGTTTGAGGAAAGCACCGGGCAGCCGCTGGGCTGGTTTTTTGACGGCCTGCTCACCCAGGCGCGGCCCTACGACGCCAGCCTGCACGACCTGCGCACGGCTGGCGGGGCCGTGCAGGTGCGCGTGCGTACTACCTCGGCCGCGCCCTGGCCGGTGCCCGTGTCTACGCTCGACGCCCAAAATAGGGTGCTCGAAACCCGCTGGACCGCGCCCCTCAGCCAGGCCGACGCCGGCGGTGGCGAGCTCAGCTTCCGGCCCGACAACGTGGCCGCCGTGGTCATCGATGCCGGCTACCTCACCCCGCAGCTCAACCGCGCCAACGACCGCCTGCGCCTGACGGCCAGCGCGCCCGCCCGCGCCCTGCGCGTGCGCCCGTTGTTCAGCATCGAGCGCTGGGACAAGTCTACTATCAACTGGCTGCCTGTGCTGGGGGCCAATACGGCCGATAAATTCATGCTCGGGGCGGCGTTTTATAGCAGCCTCGTAGCCCCTAAGAAGCTGCAATACATCATTATGCCGATGTTCAGCTTTAGCCGCGGCAAGCTCAATGGCATCGCGCACGTGCAGCGCAATGTGCTGCCCGCGCACCTGGGCCGCGAGCTTATTGCCGGGGCCACCGTGCAGCGCTTTGAAGAGTACACCAAACTAGAGCCAGCCCTGACGCTGGTGCTGCCGCACCGCGTGGGCTACGGCCCCCGCCAGCAGGTCAAGTTATCGTTCACGACCGTAATCGGCGAAAACCAGAACCGTCTCAACACCATTGCCACCGCCGAGTACGCCGTGCGCCACGCCGACGCCCTGCAAGCCTGGAGCGCCGACCTCGACCTAAGCCGGATGCAGGCCAGCAGCCGCAGCGGCCCGGCCGCCCTGCTGCTACGCGGGGCCGCCACCTACCTGCGCTTCTACTCGCCCAAAAAGCGGGTGCAGGCGCGCCTGTTCGGCGGCCGGTTTTTGCAGAGCGGCACGCAGGATGCCTTCGTGCTGGGCCTCAGCGGCAGCCCCGACTATCGCCGCCAAACCTTCTTCCTCGACCGCCAGCAAGTCTCGCCCGCCCTGGCCGCCCAATACCACCAGACCGACAACCGCGACGGCGCATTTCGGGCCTACCTGCCCGTGAGCAGCACCCACTGGCTCAGCACCCTCAACGTGCAGGCCGACGTGCCCGGCCTGCCCCTAGCCGTCTTCGCCGACCTTGGGGCCACTAGCGAGCGCTTCCGCGTGGGCGACCGCCCCGGCAGCCAGCGCCTATACTATGACGCCGGCCTCACGCTGCCGCTGTTCCGCAATTTTCTGGAGTTTTACTTCCCCATCGCCGGCTCGCAGTACGCCGATGGCTTCCCGAGCAGCGGCCGGGAGTTTGGGGATAATATCCGCTTCGTGCTGAATTTTAATACACTGAACCCGTTGCGGGCGCTGGATGAGGTGCTGGGCAAGTAGGGTAGGGGGCTCGTCGGGCGCGGAACCTCACCCCCTAGCCCCCTCTCCAAAAAAGAGGGGGGACTAGTTCTAGTTCTAGGTCTAGTTCTAGCTTTTAGAAGTGAGCGCTAAAGCAAAAAACTAGTCCCCCCTCTTTTTTGGAGAGGGGGCTAGGGGGTGAGGTTCCGCGCCCGACGGGCCATCGCCAGCATAAGCAGCCTAATACCGCAGCTCCGTCCAGTGCAAAAGCTGCCCCCGAAAAGGTAGGGGCTGTGCCGCAAAAAACGCGAACAAGTCGGCGGCCAAAGCAAACCCGTCGGCTTGCGCCAAGGCTAACAACTCGCGCGGACTGAGTAGCCGCTTGTCAATGCGCACCTCATTAGCAGTCAGCTCAATATCCTGAATAGAGACGATGGGTAGCGGCGGCCAAAACTCGTATTGGTCGGGCTGTCCGGCCCGAATCACAAATTGAGCTACCTCGCCTACCCGCCACCGTTGCCCCGCCCGGATAGTGTGGATTTTGATGCCCGCCATAATGGCCGGCACAAAGTCCTCGTTGAAGCCCAGTATCATGCCTCGGCCGGAATGTGCACCGTGCCGGCCCGCTCGCGCAGGGGCCGGCCCTGCCGCCCGCTGTGCTGCGCCTGGATTTCGGCCACGATGGCCAAGGCAATTTCCTCGGGCGTTTCGCTGCCTAGGTCGAGGCCAATGGGGCTGTGCAGCCGCTCGCGCAACTGCTGCACTTGCACGGTAGGAAAGGCATCCAGCTCATCGAGCAGGCGCTGGGCCTTGAGGCGTGGCCCGAGTAGCCCGACGTAAGGCGCGGGCGAAGCCAGCAAGGTTTGCAGCGCGGCAAGGTCGTAGGCGTAGTTGTGGCTGAGCAGCACGTGGTAGGCCAGCGGGTCGGGCGTGGCCGTTTCCAGCTCGCGCACGGGCACGATGCGCACCTCGGCCGCCTCGGGGAAACGTGAGGAAGTAGCCAGGTTGGGCCGGCCATCGACCACCGTGATATGCCAGCCCAGCGAGCCCGCCAAGTGCACCAGCGGCTGGGCGTCGTTGCCGGCCCCGTACACCACTAGGCGCAGCGGCGGCAGCAGCAGCTCCAGCGAGGCCCGCACCGGGCCAGCGTCAGTTCCGATGGTCAGAATCTGCGGTTTTCGTTGTGCCAGGGTGGCGCGGGCAGCCTCGGCCAGCGGGGCAACAAGCAGTGGCGTGCCGCGCACCGCGCCCGTTTCGGTGAGCAGCACGCGCTGCCCCACGGCGGCTTTCAGGCCGCTGGCATCGGTTTCGAAGATGGTAGCCAGCACGGCTGGCACGGGGTGCTGCGCAAAGCCGCGCAGGATTTCCAGCGGGTTGTCGGGATTTGCAAAATCGAGCGGCTCCAGCAGGATGCGCACCACGCCCTGGCAGCCGGGGCCGAGGCCGTGGCGGGGGTCGTCTTCGTCGCGGGTGTCGTAGGTGACGAGCGCCGGCTCGCCCTGAAAAATGGCGCGCCGTGCCCGCTGCCGCGCATCGCCTTCGAGGCAGCCGCCGCTGATGGCGCCGGTCAGCTCGCCGTCTTCGGTGACGAGCATGCGGGCGCCGGGGCGGCGGTAGGCCGAGCCCAGGACTTCGACCACGGTGGCTAGGGCGCAGGGGCGCTGGGCGGCGCGGTGGTGGTCGTAGGCCAGGAAAAGGCGTTGAAGTTCGGTCATTGCAGGAAAAAGTAGCTTGGGCAGTACGCTGGGGGGCGCGGCGTGGTTATTAAACTACCAATCCGCAAAGGCGGTTCTGAGGGTGCTGCGCTAGCTCCATCAGCGGCCTTGGCATTACTTATATGACAGCTGCCATTCCTGTTTTTCAGCTCGGAGCCCTGGCCGCCCCCGCCCAAAAGCCGGCTGCCGTGCTCTTCCTAGGCCCAAACTCAACGGCGCCGCACCTGCCCATCAACTTGCCGTATCGCAGTGATTACTACAAAATCGGCATCGTGCTAAGTGGGAGTGCCCGCCTGCAAGTCAATCTCGAAACCTACGAGCTAGGGCCCAATTCGCTGATGGTGCTCTCGCCCTACGTCATCAAGCAGTGGCCGTATTTCTCAGCCGATTTCGATGGCCTCAGCCTCTTCTTTACCAAGGAGTTTGTCGCAACCAGCGGCTTGAACCTGGATGCGTTCGCGTTTTTTGAGCGTGATGCCCGCCACGTGTTCACCCTGCCGCCAGCCGAAGCGGCGGATATGACAACCCTACTGCGCACTATTGAGCAGAAATACGACGCGCCGCACGCCTACCGCGAAGAGATTTTGCGCAGTCTCATCCACATTCTGCTGCACGAAACGGCCCCGATTTATAGCGCGCAGCACGGGGCGGCCAAAACTGGGCAGACGCGCAGTCAGCTCATTGCCGCCGATTTCAAAAAGCTGGTTAACACCCACTACGCCACCGAGCGCAGCCTGGCTTTCTACGCCGATAAGCTGTGCATCAGCCCCAAGCATCTCGCCGAAACTGTGAAGCAAGCCACGGGCAAGCGCGCCGTAGCCTGGCTGGCCGAGGCCGTGCTGCTCGAAGCGCACGTGCTGCTTCAAAATCCAGCCCTGGCCATCGGCCAGATTGCAGAGGCGCTGCACTTTGCCGACCAGTCCGCTTTCGGCCGGTTTTTCCGAAATAATACGGGTGTGTCGCCGGCCGGCTATCGGCACACTGTTGCGCGGACTTCGTAGTCCGAGTGCGCAAGCGGCCAGCCAGATGTACGCGGACTGCAAAGTCCGCGCAACAGAGCTACTGCCGCCCTTTGGCCCAATCTTCCCGCCCTTTAGCCCTTCCTGCGCCCCCTAGCCGGCCGGAGCTTTGTGGCATGAAAATCATCGTCACTGGTTCCCTCGGGAATATAAACCGTGTAGATGGCGGCCCAAAATTGTTCATCTGTTGCAGGAAGGGGCCGCCAAAATAGCCCGAAAGCAGGTTTTATATGAAATGGGTGGACATTATTACCCTTGCATATTCGTACCTTCATGCCCCGTTTCATGCCCCGAATTCCTTATGGCTACCGTTTCTTTTCACCTGCGAAACCCCAAGGCCGCCGAGCCTACGCCCATTTTTATGCTGCTGTACGCCGATGGCAAGCAGACCAAAATAAAGACGGGTCTGCGCATCCACCCCGCACAGTGGAACGCGCCCGAGCAAAAGGCCAGAACGCGGGGCAAGGGGACGCTCGCCACCAACGGGGCAACCAATGACAACCTGGCCGGCCTGGCCGAGCGGGCGGTGGCGTTCTACGGCCAGCGCCGCGCCGCTGGGCACCTGCCCACGGGGGCCGAGGTGTGGGACGCAATCAAGCCAGCGGTGGGCGGTGCGGTAGCTGTTATAGAGCGCCCGCGCCCGCTGACCGACTTTGAGGAGTACCTGCGCGACGCGGCCGGGCGGCTGAGCGTTGCCACTATCAAATCGAAGCAAACCACCTGCGGGCACCTAGCGGCCTACGCTAAGACGTTGCCCGCGCCCCTTGAATATACCGACCTCACCCGCGAGTTTAAAGACGGGTTTACGGCGTACTTGGCTAATCAAAAAAAACTGGCCGACAGCAGCCTAAATAAGCAGCTTAAAATATTAAGGGAGTTTCTGGCCTACGCCGCCGACCACGGCCGAACTGCGCGCATTGAAACGCGGGGCTGGAGCTGGAAGCACAAGGACGCCGAAATTATTGCCCTGACTGAAAGTGAACTGGCCGCCATTCAGGCGCTAACCGACCTCTCGCCGCGCTTGGAAAACGCGCGCCACCTTTTCCTTCTCATGTGCTTTACGGGCCTGCGCTACTCTGACGCGGCCCGGCTAAAGCCTGAATACCAAAAGGGCGACCTGCTGCAACTGGTGGCAAAGAAAACGGGCGACGCGCTCCAGGTGTACATTCGCAAGGCGCTGCGGCCCATACTGGCAAAGTATTGGGCGGGCGAGTTGCGCTTGATAACGCTGCAATGCTTGGGCAATCACATTAAGGACTTAGGCCGCCTCGCGGGCATAGACACGCCCACGGAGGTTATTAGGTACTACAAGCAAACCAGCCAGCCAGTGCGCGAAACGCACCCCAAATACAGGCTGCTGGGCTGCCACACTGGCCGGCGTACCTTCGTAACGCTCTCAATTGACCGAGGCGTGGCCACCGACGTGGTAATGCAGGCCACGGGCCACAAGAACTACAAAACCCTGCAACGCTACAACAAAACCACGGCCAAGCGGCAGGTGGACGTATCGCGGGCGGCGTGGGGGGAAGAGGAGGGGGCGGGCTAGTTATAAAATCGCTACTGGATGGGCGGAAATACTTGCGTGTCTCCGCCCACCGCCCGCTGTGGGTCGTACACCGCCCCGGTGCGCGTGTCCAGAATACCGCCCGAGCCAAAGGGCACGTAGCGGCCATTGCGCGAAAGCTGATAGAGCAAAGTGCCCACGGCAAAGGCCAAAATAAAGCAGACAGCAAGCAGGATTCGGTTCATACGCCAGCGCTAAGTGCCCGAATATAGTTGCTTTGCAAGAAGTTTAATTTCAATTACTCCCAAGACGCGGATTGTGCCCCATAATAAACTGAAACACGCGCTTCGTTAGCTCCTGCGCCTCGGGGCTGAGCATGTTCCAGGAGGTTATCTCCTCAGCCGCCGCCTCGGCGAATAGTCGCTTCTTTGCGCTGCTGACCGTGCCACTCCCACTGCTACCCCCGAAGGAATCCGGCAACTCGGCAAACTTGCTCTTCAAGTGCTTGGCCAAGTAGATGCTCTTGTACTGGGCCTGCTTGAGTTGGGTGGCATCGAAGTATTCAGCCTGCTTGGGGTAGAGTTTCTTGAGGGCACCCACGATGACCTCGGGCTTAAGTAGGTTCTCAATTTCGCGGGTGGGTGTCACGATGTACTCGAAGCCAGCGTGCTGCTGTGAGGTGAGTCGCTGGTGCTTCTTATCCTTGCCAGCGTCTTGGTCAGCAATAAGCATAATACGGTTGGAAATAGATAGTGCTCGAATGTTTTTCAACGCCTCAGCTGTAATAGTTACCTCCTGTTTCTTCGCGCCGAAGGTATAGTGCGATACGTTAGCCCCAGCGTATTCCAGGAAAGAGTAATGCAGTCCTTCCAGTAGAGAATAGGTCTTGCGTAAGTGGCCGAGGTAAGCCGCTAAATATGCTTTGATATAAATGCGGTCAGTAATACCTTCAACCCAAATGGTACAATTAGAAAGAAAAACCGAAGAGTTTTGAACCCCTAAAGCTGTGAGACAGCCTAAATCATGTGGCGCAGTAACCTGTACCTGATAATTAGCTGTATTATTAGTCAAAGTCTTTCTAAAGGTAAATAGATTAATATTTTCACCTTCATCAAACGCAAAATCAAGCAAATGATTAGAATGCGTCGTCAAAAATATTGTGAGCTTTTTCTCAAGTAGCACTGGATGCGTAGCTATTGTTTGTATAAATAATCGCTGAAAACCAGGGTGTAAGTGCGTTTCAGGCTCTTCAATGAAAAACCATGCTCCCTCAGGGGCGATGAATAGCGGGTATAGCAAGAGTATAATTGCTTGTATTCCATCTCCTAGATGTGGCAAAGCCCTTTCCTCTCTGTCTACTGCGACTAATATATTTATTTTTTTTCTGTTAGGAACAATTCGCACAGGCTTCCCATTAAAGAATGTCTCCGAAATGAATAACTCAAAACGCTCAAACTCTTCTCTATCATCTATTTCTGAATTTTTCTTTTCATCTATAGCTTTATAAAGTGACAGCCCTGTATGCACGCTTATTTTAGCATCAGTAAGTTCGTAATCCACTAACGTAGTAGTATTAAAAATATCGCTTTTTATTGAAGTGTCTCGTGCTTCTATCAGCGTTCTAGCTGTCCGCAGTGTTGGAATATAAGTCCTATTAGAAGTCCTCGGTCGCTCCTGAGTAAAGACTTTTTCCAATAATACAAATACATCAGAGCAAGCAGTTTCTATTCTTTTTATTATAGGTAAAGCAGTTATAGATAATTCCTCCCTAAAAGAAAAATCACGAAAGCTACTACTTATATATGTATTACCTGTTACAAATTCCACACTTGCTTCTGATGAAGCTAATTGAGCCCTATCGTCATTTATAAATAATCTATTCATGCCTTGGAAATCGTCTTTCCGGAGAGTGTCATATATATTGAAAGCGCGTCTTAAATTTAGCATAATTCCCTTCATGGTAATTAAATATTTTTCAACGATACCTTCGCGAATTGAATTAAGCAAAGCTCTTCTATCGCTTGCCAGGCCTTCTATGCCATTAAATATTTTTTCCAATTCGATAGAGTCCTGCTCGATATCAATATAATAGTGGTCGGATTTATGATGGCTACTGCTTTCAAGTATAAAAAATGATAGTATATCGTCATTAGCCTTAGACTTAATTTCTATTTCAATCTTATAAACTTCACTATCATTTGGATTAAGCATTCTGCCACGCGCAATTTTTATTTTCTCACCTAACTCATCTACTATTTCAGTGAAATTCATCATTCGAGTTGGATGACATTTCATAATGCTGCGCATGAATCGGCTCTTGCCTGAATTATTTTCTCCAAGAAAAATATTAATTGGGGCTACATCGCCAAAGTAGTGTGGTAATAGGTTCGAGTCACCTAGTGTATAGGCTGCAAAATCACTTTTCTGAGCATCATCATCCGAAAGCTCAAAAGACAGGTAGCGTTCCATAAAATGTGAGTAGGGTGAGCCGGCAAGTTCAGAAAACTTCTGTTATATCTATCCCTCACATACGGCAAGAGTTAGGAACAGAGCACACTACTTCACCGTCATTAAGTCTTCCAGCCGCGTGGTAAAAGCCCCCGATTGCCATTTAGCCCGCCCCTGCCACGGCGGGCGCACGCCAACCGGCCCCTGCGGCACTGCGCTCCCCAGCCGTACCGTGCCCCGGCCGTAGCGCGCATTCAGCCCGTCAAGTGTTGCCATGAGTTGGGGCCGGTCTGCGCTTACAGTCGCCTGCACCCGGGCAACCGGCGCGGGTGGGGTGAAGAGACCGAGTTGTTGCCCGGTAGTCGGCGGCTCCAGCCCGTCGAGTACCACACCGGCTTTGTGGTAGGTAGTGCCCGGCTCCCAAATCTTGGTCAGCAAATGCGTAGCATATTGCGCCAGTACCCGCGTGTCAGATGATGGCCCACCGGGCAACGTGAGCGTAGCCGAGCACGAGTAGGGTGGGGGCACCCTCGGGTCGAAACGATTCTTCTGTACGTAGACCGTCAGCACGTAGGCTTGGTCGCCTTGCGCCCGTAATTTCTCGGCGGCCCGCGCCAGGAAGGAGGCTATGGCTGCCCCCACATCGGCCAGTTGGCTGAGCGGGCGGCCAAACGTGCGTGAGCAGCTAATGCTCTGCCGGTTCAGCGTACCGTCCTCGCTGGGGTGCAAACCCGCGTAGGGATAGCCTTGCAGCTCGCGCACCAAGCGCGCTCCAACAACCCCGCCGAGTATTTTGCGCGCCCACGCTTCACTGACTTTGGAAAGGTCGGCGGCCGAGTCAATGCCCGCTGCCATGAGCTTCTGGGCGTACTGCCGGCCGACGCCCCACACGTCACCCACGGCCACCTGCCCAAGCGCCCAGGCCCGACGTTCGGCCGAGTCGAGGTAGAGTACGCCGCCCAGCTCAGGGCTTTTCTTGGCTACACGGTTGGCGAGTTTGGCTAGGGTCTTCGTGGGGGCTATGCCTAAGCAAGTAGGAATGCCGGTGCGAGCTTTGACGTTGGTGCGAATCGTGTGTGCGAACTGCTCCAGCCCACCGCCCAGGTGGGGCTGCATGTATTGGTCCAAGCTAGCCAGGTCGAGGAATGCCTCGTCAATGGAGTATATTTCTACCCCCGGCGTGACCTGGCCTAAATACCACATCACACGCCGGCTCATGTCGCCGTAGAGCGTGTAGTTGGAAGAAAACACCTGTACCTGGTGCTGGCGCAGAAAGTCTTTTACTTGGAAGTAGGGCGCGCCCATTTGCAGGCCCAGGGCCTTGGCCTCCGCCGAGCGGGAGATAATGCACCCGTCGTTATTGCTGAGCACGACGACGGGCCGGCCCTCGAAGCGGGGTTGGAATACCCGTTCGCAGCTCACGTAAAAGTTATTGCAATCCAGCAGGCCAAACATAGACTAGTCGCGGCTGAGCAGCAAGGCGTTCAGCTTGCCGGGAATGAGTTCGTGAACGACATGTGTCACTACGCCCCAAATGTGAATCTCCTCCCCCGTGCGGATGCGGTAGGGCTCGAAGGCCGGATTGGCCGGCACCAGCCACCAGTCCTCGCCCCGGCGCTCCAAGCGCTTCACGGTGCAGTCCCCTTCGACCACTGCCACTACAATGTGGCCGTGGTCGGCTGGCAAATGCTTATCGACTGCCAGCAAGTCGCCGGGGTGGATTTCAGCGCCTGCCATGCTTTCACCCGTTACTCGCACTAAGTAGGTGGCGTCGGGGTGTCGAAACAGCAGTTGGTTGAGGTCAAATAGTGCCTCAATGTGGTCGTCGGCTGGCGAGGGAAACCCGGCTGGCACGAGGCAGGCGAACACGGGTAAATAAGCAGGCAGCACCGCCTCGGGGACGGGTATCAGGATAACGTCGTGCATAGGGCGGAACTGAAAGCTGTGCCCTAAAGTAAACGACTGCTAATCAAATTAGTCTACAAATAGCTCAGTTGCTATAAATGTAAGATATTAACTGTCAAGTAAATATTTTAATTTGGCCTTTGTAATTAGTTGCCGATTTTGCAACGGATACGGCTTTTGTACTTAGCCCTGCCGTTTTATGCTAGTGAAATATCTGCTCACCTGCAAGGAATTCTCTTTGCTCCATGCTCAGCGGTTCTATATTAGTCAGCATGAAATGGCTTCTCCTTTTGACTCTCTTAGTAGGTGCAGTTGCCGCCCAAGCGCAAACCACGCCTCCCAGTACGAGTGACCAACTGGCAATGTACCGCTACTGTGTGCTAATTGTAGAAGGCAAGTACTTCAACAGCCCGGAGAGTCCTCGTCTGGATTATGGGCAAAGTCTACCAGGTGCCCCAGCCGATGTGGAAATGCAGCAGCTCCTTGCCTCGATTAAAACCACATCCATTGTGGGCATACTCAACGCGCTAGGTCAGCACCACTGGGAGTTGGTGAATACCCTGATGGTGCCAACTGAGGTGCGCGGTTCCAGCCTCGACCGAGGGACGTATATAGACTTGGAAACGCGCTATGTATTTCGCCGGTGCATGCCCTAACACTCCGGCAGGCGCACCCCATGTGCGTAATCCTCCAGCGGTCCGCTATTCACGAAGCTGCGAAGCACCACGGCCTGCCCGTGTCCGTCCTCGATACCCACTTCGACAAAAAAGCCGCGACCATCGCCCGCACAGTGGTAGAGGTTGACGCCGCTCTCATCCCAGCGCTGGGCCAAGTAGGTACCGTGTTGTATCACTCAGTAGAGTTGCATGACAGGCGAGAACTGTTGGAGGGCGTGAAGCGACATGCAAGCAAGCTAAACAGGAAGTACCTTACAGCGCCATAGGTGCTAACGAGTGAGCAGTTTGAGAAGTAACGTATCCAAAACCGTAAATTAATTCATTGAACATGAATCCAGAACAAAGACTCACACCTATAAACTATGGTGGCTCCGTTCCTCTGCAACAGGTCATATTAGCGTTAGAAAAATTCAATGCGGAACAGCGAGAATTAGCCATTGCCAAACGAAGATTTGCCTCTACGGGTAGCAATCCAGACCAGTGGGCAGTTACAGGACAGGAAAATAAGCTCTCGTCTGTTCGTGAGGAGATAGAGAAGCTCTTATCCGATGCTGAAAAACAGCAACTATTGGAGCCGGGTAATTATATCCTTATTACCGAAACAATAAACAATGAAAGCGCGCCTTTTGGTAGGCCAGAAACCATCATATATGCTTTGTTTTTGATGAGTGGGACCTATAGGCTCGAAATGGGAAGAGGGCACAGTACTCTCGATACAAAAATCAGACTAGCACTAGCCGGGACGCCGTATGATGATGGCATGCCATATGGGGGTACCCGCCCGATACAATAGAGGTAGAATAAAAAAAGCCCCAGCTCAGCGAGCGCGGGGCTTTTTTCACCATGTTTACCACCTTTAAAAATCCACTAGCGGCGTAGCATAGAGTTCTTTATTTTCCCACTTGTTGAATACTGCAAATTGCACTCTGAACCCATTTTTTTGAAATTGTTTTGCTATAGCTTCAAAATAATTAAAATCAGTTTCGAGGCTAAGCAATGAAAATAATTCAATTGCTGCTTTGGTAAGGCTATATACATCAGTAGTTATGCTATATGGACTATAATCTGGTTTAAAAGCTCGGAATATATGCTGTGCCACTCTAATAAGCACCGAAACTTTACCTGATTCTTTTGAAAAAAAATCTATTTTATCTTGCTGAGTGCCCTGAATTAATCCACAATCTATCATTTGTAAAACATCCTGATAGGGAATAATAGGCTCTAATAGCTCATGTGAGTAACCCTCAATCCGCTTTATTATAAACGTTCTTGTACTTGTCTGACACACATAATTACACACCTTTTTGAAGATTGCTGCTTCCTCCTGCGAAAGATTTCGCAACACATCCAGCGTTCTAAGGGAAAAAGAACCTGGCTTTTTTACTTCGCCAGCCAGAATCTTTCCCAATAAAATCTGTGCTTCTTGTTCGGAAACATCCTGCGCGATGTCAAAAAAACGGGTACTCCAATCTGGTTTAACAGCTTCCTCTGAAACCTGTCCCTCAGCGGCAAGTTCTTCAGCGGCTGCACCCACCACGGATTCAAGATTGAGTTGGTGCATAGCGTTCTGATAGATTTGTCTTTGTTCAGCCCTTTGGTGTAAGCTCTGCACCTCTGGGCGTACTCCAGCCAACTGCGCCGCTACAGTTCCATCAGGGTTGACAGTAAGGGATTGCACTTGCGGGGCTTGCCCACTACCTAAAGCGGCCAATGCTGCCGTGCGACGCACCATCTCATCCGTTTTAGCGCCTTCTATCAGCTTAATACGCTCCGCCTCATTACGCGCTTCTTTCTCGGCAAGCAAGTAAGTATGTACTATTTGGCCTGCCCCGTCTAGCGCGCGGCCCAGTACTGCTCCCACTGTTTCCGCTAATTTGGTAAGGGCTGGACTTACACCAGCTAAATCCTTAACGCTTACTAGCGCATTCTTTTCTTGGTCGGCCATAGTTTAATACTGCTACCATCAGTGAAGTTGCCAAGCTACGAAAAAGCCCTGACTATTCGGCTAGGGCACTGGCTAAACTTACCTGCTGCCCACAGTTCGAGCACCGAGGCTTGCCGTGGGTGTCCTTCGTAGCCCAGGCCGCCCGCACGGCGTGGCGTTTACGGTGGTGCCCACAGGTCGAAGTATGGTAGTTAGCCGCGTAGCGGTGGGCGTACTGGCCCGCGCCCGCGTCGAGCTAGGCAGTGGGCAGGCCGGTGCCGACAGAGGGTAGCGGGAGATGCTTAGGCGGTGGGCGGGGTAACGGCGGCCAAAAACAGATGACCGAATGCTTGAGAAGTGATGTATGGGCCAGTAGTCTGTATTATGCCTGATTTCATATCGTAGTTTGGCGGAGAAGAGAACATATTAATAAGCTTTAGCCGCTCTAAATTCTCGAAGCTTAACCCAATTCTCTCTTTCGTCCAACTAAAGTGGCTCATAACCCGCTGGCTGCTTAGTTCAACAGAAAAATCAACAACTTTTAATTCGACTGTCTGGCTGGGAGGAATGTTAGCATACACAAAAGCTAGCACTAGCGCATCATCTGTTGTAAGTTGTTGCAATACAGTAATAAAGCTTGGGTGTGCTACTGCTTGTTGTGCTGGGTCAGCAGCGTTTGCCAGTAGGGCAGCCCACTTCTCGGTCAGGATGGGGTCAGCTTCCAAGCTAGCTGCCTGCACCAGCGGCACGAGCAACTTCGGCTCGACAGGCTGCGGCTCGCGGCCCACGGTGGCGAGCAGGGCCAGTGCCTTGCTACCTACTTGCTGCGCTCGCTCCCACGCGGCCTTGCCCATTGCCTCTGCAGCGGGGCCGACAAACTTGCCCAGGTATGCGCCGCCAGCGGTAGTGAGTAGAGTGGTGAGCGTATCAGACATAGGGCATCGGGTTAATGGGTGCCAAGGTATGAAAAAGCCCCGGCTCCTGGTGGGGAGGCGGGGCTTTTTAGAGGCAAAACCAGGCTGCTTTCACCTCTTAATCTTTAATACTTTCACACTTAGTTTACTTGCATGAGTATGCGCTTGTCTCTGCCTATCAAGCATAGCTTCAACATCTCTATCAGAGAAAGATATAATTTCCAATTCGAAATTTCCTTCTTCAGCTTGTCTGGCAGAACTGTTTAGCCCACCAAAAGCAGGTGTGTTAGCTTCTACAAATGCCGTATCATGACGACTCTTCAAAACAGGTTCTAACGTTTCCATAAGTGTAAGAATTGTTTGAAATACACTATTTTATCTGCTTGATAACATCGAATATTCCTTTGTCAACACCTCGCTTGACAAGGTCAAAGATGCCATCTGCAACACCTTGCAGCATTCCTGGGTCATACTGTACGTTGAAGCCATCCTCCTCGTTGCAGTCAACGCAAAGGTAGCCAATAAATTGCAACTTATTGCCGGAGCCTAATAACGGAGAAAGAGGTACGACAAGTTCACTCCTATAGGGCAGTGGCCACCGCTTCCGACGTTCGTCGTTAGACAAGTTCTTATCTGGCAGGCGGCCATATGCTAGAGCGCTACTATTCGCATAGTATATGTCTATTGGAATCCTATTATTGAAGTAATAACCTCTTCCATATTCCTTTAATTCACGATATACCTCTAAAAAACATGTGTTTGCATACATATGATGTTCACCTTTTGAGTATGCTCGCCTAGCCTCTATACTCTTCTCATCCCTGCAAAGAGTTGCTATCCTTAGTTCTGGCAATAATTGCCTTGACTTAGCTTCAAATACAAACAATTTAATGCATACCGAATACAATTTTACGCTATCTGATTTATTATTATGCTCAAATATTTGCTTTATTTTGTTGCACATATATTCTAGCGTCTCTCTTAATTCTCTTTCTTCAAGCTTTGTCTTTTTCCTAATGGCATGAAATTTTGAAAACATTTCACTCAAGACAATTATAGCATTTCCATATAATTTATAATTATTATCGCTAGCGATATTAGCTAAGTTTCCTTCTAATATAAATAGTTTATTACTTCTATCCTCTAATTCATTTTTTAAAGAATCAATTGATGCATCCTTCTCAGAGGCCTCGGCCTTTAATAAATTGATATAATTCAAATTGTTAGTAGCCTCATCTTTTAATTTTTCTGCTTCCTGAATATATTGCTCATCTATGATGCGCCTATATTTTATCACAGTCATTATCAAGATTGATATAGAACATAATATTAAACCGTAAAGAATGGATTCTGACCATGTTTTGACGCCTACACTTTTTAAAAAGAATGTAAGTACAGTAACCAACCCTCCCACAGAGCTCAAAAACCACTTGTTACCCCAATTGAAAGCCTCTTTTAGTGCTTGATTCCAAATACTCATAAACTAGAAAGCAACTTCAATCATCGGTAATAAATTTGTTTTCGACTCTAGCTCTCTTGAAGTTAAATTCTCAAAAGAGCTAAAGCTATGGGTTACGTTGCTATGCCCCGTAGATTAGTGCTGTACGATGCCACCAATATAGGCATGGCAAACTATTCCATCTTTTTTAAGAAGTGTACAATCCCTCAAAAACGAATGCTTTAACTAAGTTCGCCAAGCAATATAAGCATGCTTGAATAAAATGAGGCATGGCCTAGCGCTTGACACTCTCTGCTAGTGCTGCCAGCCTGGCTACTTAAGACCTAAGCGGCGGGCCTACAATCGAGCAGGAGCGCGCGTAGCAGGGTGCTTATCCTGTGGCTGGACTTTGTACAAGCCATTAGTAGCAGAGTCGAGAGCTGTGGGCTTGTAGTCGGCATGGGCTTGGCTGCTGCCACTGCCGCCACAGCCAACTAGTCCTAGCAGTAGAGCGCTGAGTAGAAGATGCTTCATGTCCGTGAAGGTGTGTGGAACTGGTTTGCCGAAGCAAAATGGGCTAAGGCTTCACCGTGACAGAATCAAAGAAATGGCGACGCTGCTCGTTATGGGCCGTGCTATCAAGTAGCGCCTCATAAGGGACAAAGTTGAAGCTATATACTCGGTTATGCGCCACCAAGATACGGTTGTAAGCTAGGAGAGGCGTGTGGGTTTAGGGCGAGCTGATTCGCATCACAAATTCGGCCCCCTCCCCAGCTGGGGTATGGAAACGGGTGCGGTTTAGTAGTCGATTGCCTTTCTCACGGGCCACTACTTTATTAATACCTATGGTATAGAGCGAGTCTCGACTAGCGTTCGCGGGTATACTATCTGCGCGTGGGGTTGCGTTTATTGCCACCATATAAGCGCCGTTGTCGTCTTCCGCAAGAAAAGCCTGATAAGGTAGCGTCTTATAATTCATTAACTTATTGACGCCCATGCTATCTAGGTTTGTTGCTTTGGGCTTCGCTGGGAGTTCTACCGTCAGGTGGGGGTCAATCGGATAGGTTATCCACGCAGGAGAAGCGCAAGCACTCAACAATAGCGCTAATAGGTAGACGTGCTTCATAGCCGTGAAGATAAAAGGACACTCTACGCCGAGGCGGCGGGCCTACGGCTTTACCGTAATGGAGTTGAAGAAACGTCGGCGCTGCTCGGCTCCAGCAAGGCCCAGGCTGTCATAGGGGTTGGCGGGCAAGAATTGAAACGAGTAGCCAACGGAATCCACCACCAGATAGCGGAGGTACTTGATAATGCGCCGTTGCGTGACGGGGTGACTGCCTTTGTACTTTATTTCACACCCAGCTCCCCCAGCTGTAGGGAAAGACGTTCTGGTTAGCAGTTCGCTCTTGTCACTCTGTAAAGCCGCCTGTATAACAGATGTGTAGAGCGCCTGGCGCTGCGTGGTATTCTGCCGGCCAATACTTTCGCTTGCCCTGCCAGCGGTGCGGATGATGAAGTAAACTCCCTCAGGCGCTTTGGTTGTCCACACTCTTGTTGGGCTGTAGTGGTGAGCGGCTGCCAGCTTATCGATGTTGGCTTCGCTGGGCCGCGTGGGCACCTGCACAGCTATTTGCTTGTCGATGGTGAAAGACTGCCACGTGTCGCTCGGGGCGAAGGCAAATAGCGGTAATAAGAGCAAGTAGTGGGTGGACTTCACACCTGCGGTTTCTTGAATAACAGTACAAGCGCCCAAACGTGGCTCACGACATAGAGTGCATAGCTTAAGACATTCAAAAAGTCTGTCTTGATATTATGAATGTCGGCCACAGTAGCAATAATGGCCCCCACGGAAAGCACCGCAAGTAGAATCTTTGCCCAGCGTTTCCCTCTCCTTATGGCGTAGAAAAATCCTGCTTGCAGCAAACAGAAAAGCACGAGCGCCACGGGTGCTAGGGTAGTGCGTGGCGGGGGTACTATATGCAATAGGGGGCGAAGTATTGAACTTGCGAAGGAGACGATAAGCCAGCCATACAGCAGATTAGAAGCTAGTACTTCTCTCTTTGTTAGTAGGGCGGACTCCATTAAACGAGTAACAGGTATTTCATGCCCGCTAAGGTAATCGGAGCGGCAGGCTGGGCATTTAGGAGAAGCGCGATAGCAAGCTGGCCAAGCGAAAGCACCAGTTTCAAAAAAAAGTTGAGGGTACCTTTTCGATAGATTAGCATAGCTCATGGTATTCGTCCCCGAGAGCATTCTTAATCTTAATGCTATTAGTAATGCCATCTAAATCAGGGAATAGCATATCGTGGCGGATGCCAAGCCTGAACAATGCTCTTTGGATTTCTGAAGCCGTACTAGCATCGAATTCAAGCTTCGTCATGGTAAGTGCGTAACCATCTTCAAAGTCCTGCTCAAATGGCACATCTGGTTGAGGCTGGATTGAGAATAGCCCACCTTGACCAGTAATTCTAGGCGTTATATGCGGTGGAAAGAAAAACCCCGGCTCTTGAATTTTCCACGGGTTATTGTGTAAGCTAGTGTCTAGGTGTTTGCAGAAGTGTGCTACGTAAATAGCGGCACCGTCTGAAGCACATTCCTCAATCCTGCCATTGCCATTTACACAAGGTAGAGTAGCAAAATATGCGGCTACAAGTGGACTAGATGACCAATCTAGAAGTCTTGTTGGTAGTCCATGGTGTTGAGCTACTGCCAACCATTCCCAATCGTTTAATGGCTGATAACCATGCCTATCAATTGCCCTTAGCTTAAAGCTGCGTAACGACTCGCGTTCTGTATACTCCCAGTTGGAGTTTCTACCAACGGACGGAGTCAAGCTGTAATTTTTGTTTTGAACTCCACGAAATACGTGATGGCCGCAGACATAGCTTAGAAAATGCTGGGTAAGCTCTTGAAAGGAATTGATTTGAGTAGTTTCCATAGCCCCCTAAGATACAGCCAAACCTCTGGTGACTGCCAATAAGGGCTTTTTATGCTCTTTAAGCTGTGAATAAATAATTGAAGAACACACCACTAGGCTCAATAAGCAAAAGGCCCCACCTGTGATAACAAGTGGGGCGATGCTAGTTGCGTTATTTGGCGTAGGCCAAGCCAATGAATCGCTGCACCTCCCAAATCTCGTACACTTCGCTATACTCGTGGCGTCGCCCCTGGTCGTCGTCGCCCTCCCACGTCGCGGTGTAGAGTGCTTCGCGCTCCGCGTCGCTCACGCGCACCGTGCCCGCGTGGCTGTACAGTACGGGAATGTCTGAGGTCAGGGGCCGCTCCTCGGCGGTAAAGCTGTACGCCTGAGTGTAGATAACGGCGCATCCGGCTGCAAGCTGGCCCAGCTCGTCCTGCGCTACCGGGCGGCAAACGGCCAGCCGCGAAACGCATTGCCCGGCTGGCGTGCCTTCGGGGTGGTGGTCGCGGCTCAGCACGAATACGTCGCTGCTTTTCTGCTCGGTGGCGGTGAGCGCCAGCGCGCCGAGTGCGTAGCGGGGCAGTGGGCGAAGGGTGCGCTCGTCAAAGCAGCCGTTTACTAGGGTGGTGGCGAGGGCTGCGGCTTCTTCTTTGGCGAGGCTGGCAGCGAGGGCGGCGGTGGGATTAACGCACATAACAGGGGAGGGGAATGTGGCCCAGCGTGTACCTTTGGCACGCTGGGCCGGTTTTGATACTTCCGGTATTGTTTTTTTGAGTGGCCCCACCTATTTGCCGTAGGTGGGGCTTTCTCGTTTAGTTGAGGGTGGCGGCCATTTCGTTGCGAGCTACCCGCTTTTTGAACTCCGACAGGGCAGCGGTGTGCGTCTCGTAAACTTCGGTCGATACTAGGTAACCATCGGGCAGCCGAAACAAAACCTTAAAGCCTGTTCCCGAGGTGAGCGCCAGCGCGGCGATTTGGAACATAGCCGCGTGAGTGGCTACGGCGGCGGCTAGGGCGGCTAGGGCGGTGCGGGTGTTGCGATACTTTTTCATGGTAGTAGGTATCTGAGGTGAGGGAATTAGGCCGCGCTGCATTTGCCGTACAGCGCGGCTTTTTAACTAGGCAGCCCGAAGGGGTTGAATAAGTGCCTTTTTAGTCGTGCGTGCGCCGCGTGGACCTATTCCTATGGCCTCGTAATAGGCAGAAAGGAGTTGTTCGCCGTGGGCAAGGGTGGCTGTCTTAACCGGGCGTAGGTCGTAGTTCGCCAACCCGGCGACTACCTCCTTGCTTAGCTGCTTAGCCGTTTTGCCAGTCGATACGCTAACCCACTCACCGTTCACTAGCTGGGCAAAATCCACCATCGGAAAATCTAGCGGCCGGGGGTTAGCAAGAACAATCATGCGGTACTCAGTGGCGTTTTTCATAACATTAGGGAGTGGTTGGCGGCGCTTCGGTGCGGCGACATGACAAAGAAACGAAACGAATCTTATTTGTGGTTTATAAATGCACCATAATTAGATAAAATAGAAGGCACCTAGTTGTAAGTGCCTGAGATTAAGCTTAATTATTTTTTGGTGCATTACCACACCTAAAGAGCTTTGTAAGGTTTTAGCGCTTGATGGACAGCATCTAATATACCTGCTTGCGGCTGGCGCTCACCCCTAAGGATTGTGCCCAATCGCTGCGGATGTAGACCGGCCGCTTTTGAAATGGTGCCCGGCTTTACGGCGGGGTGCTCCTCAAACCAAGTAGCTAACTCATCCACCTCTTTTACAAGGTCTCGGCCCGCTGGTACAGGCGTAGTAGGGCGGCCCCGGCCGGGGCGGGCAATAGGCTGGTCAGAAGTGCTCATGCTACAAATATAAGACTTATGCAGCACTAATGCACCATGTTTAAGGCATTTGATTAAGAGTGTTTTGTGCTGCGTTTCCTGCCTAATAACACTTCTTGCAGGCCCGCTTACCAATTTGGGTCGCCAGGGCTGCTGACATCGATTTTACCTCATGGGTGCAACGGTTCAACCCGCCACAATCGCTGGAACTGTGATAGGCTATTGAGCCTTTGCTCATGCAGACGTAAACCACTCCTGCCGTGTAAGTGGTGCGAGCGTGGGCGGGCCGGTGGCGGGTGGCAGGAGTAGCTGCCGAGAGGGCTAGCAGCATAGCTAGGCCGGATAATAGACGCTTCATAGCTGGAGAGTAATTAGGGTACGCTAATATATAACTCCGCTTAACTTCGCGCTTCGCTTTTTGCTAGCTATGAAACATTTACTACTGATTTTCGTCCTTGCCAGCGGCTTTTCGTCCCCCATATGCGCCCGTGAGGTGGGTGTGGCTCACGCCTTCTATAAAGCGGCTATGCCACGGCAGCCGGTCAAGTCGAGCGACATTACTTCTATCGGCTACGATGCCAGCACGAGCACGCTAGAGGTGGAATTTAGGACGGGCGCGGTGTACCAATACTACAGTGTACCCAGGTCAGTGTATGAGGGGCGGATGGGTGCAAAATCGCACGGTAGCTACTTTGCTCGCTACGTCAAAGCTGCTGGTTATCGCTATAAGGAGCTTTAGTATGCGCGCCTCGTCCTTGATATTTTCCCTTGCTCTTTTGCTTGCTCCCACAGTGGGCCATGCCCAAACGGTTCACATCCCGGCCAACGAGCACTGGCACTGGCTCCAGCCCGAGCGGTGGCTGCGGGCGGCCCACTCCACGCAGACCTTCACCCGCACGAAGGATGGCGACACCCTGCACTTGGCCGCGCAGCAGGTGGAGCGCGACGCCCGAGCCACGTACCACCTGCTGCGCGGGCGGCTGGTGGCCATCACCTTCCACTTCGCCGAGGACTACTCCTATCAAGCCAACTGGATATACCAGGGTGCGGAGTTTTTGGGCGGCCATGAGTGGCTCGATAGACGCACCAACGCCCACATCACCGCTCGGCGTGAGGGTAATGCGGGCGTATCCTACGAGGTGCGATACGTGCCGCCCACGGCAGATTAACTAGCGGGTAGCGGCGATGGTGCCGCGAATAGTGCGAAGGGTGGGCGCAGTGCCGGCAATTACTCGCGGGAGCGGGGCTGGCTGCGCGGGTGCTGGTGCCGCGCCGACATATCGATAAGCCACCCACTCGTTGGCGCGAATGGGGCGTACTTGGCTGTCAGCGGCCCGGCGCTCATGCCCATCCTGGTACACGGTGGCCATGCCGTAGTTGCCGGGTGTGGGCTTGTCCTGCCAGCCCCCGAATACGGTCATATGAACGGGCACCCGGCCGGGGAGTAGCTGCCGCCCGCCAAGGTCGGCTACCTTGAACTCGTTGGCGGTTTTCGTGCCGACCGGCTGCCAGCTTTGCAGGCGGTCGCCGGGCTGCATCTTCTCAACGGGAATCTGCACCCAGCCCTGTTGCTCGGCGGTGCGCGTAAACTCGGGGTTGTAGAGGTTCTGCTTGGTTCGGGCTATCTGCGCGCCGCTCGCCTGCTCCTGTACGGTAGTGGCAAAGCTCAGGCAGGAGTTAGCTATACACTTTCGGCCGTTCTCGTCGGTGTACACTTCATCGTGCTTGTTGCCAATCAGCCGCTCAAGGGTGGCCCCCACGTTCCGGTAGTACGCCTGAGCCTCGGGTGATGGGTTGTTGCCGGTGTAGCCGCCCGGTGGCGCTAGGGCAACGGATGGGGCGGATGGGGTTGTACTTGCTGGTGGTGCGGGTGCTGGTTGTGTGCCGCGAATGACGCGCTTTCCCTGTGTATCTGGCATTGCCACAAGTTACAAATGGGGAAGGCTTTGGCAGTAGGCGAGGGGGTGGGGGCCTGGTTGGAGGGTACCGGGTTTGGGGATTCGGCTTGCCCAAGGGGTGCCGAGGCGGGGAAAGACCCCGGTAGGTCAATCTCCATACCTACACGCGGTATTTTTTTTGGGCATATACCTATCTATCAATTTGATAACCATATTTTTAATTATGAATAATTGGCAGTAACTTGCGTGTGATAATATACCACAAATTTGTAAGTATGCCACACAAAAACCCTGACTGCCGCGAGGCTTTCCTGCGCGCTATCCGAAAAGCTGCTCAGGACAACCCCGAGCTGGCCCCGAAAAGCGCCGAGAGCGTTAATACCGACGAGGATATTTTCGACATGCTGGCAACTATGACCGCCGATGGCGAAGGGGGCCTGCTGGTATTTCTGGCCGGCCGCGAGTTTGCGGGCAAGGTGCTGGAAAACATACCTAACCCCGAGAGCTTCGAGGTGTGCGCCTTGGTGCGGGATGCTGTCGATATGTGCATTTCGACAAAGGACAACGTGGGCACCCTAAGCTGCCAGAATTTCTACACGTTAAGCTGCATCGAGGACATGCTGGCGGCGGGCGTACAGTTTGAGCCACCCACCTACACATGCAGCTTGTCCCACGGCGGCCTTCTCGCTGACGAAGTGCAAGCGGGCGGCGTGACGCTTCGCTCGGATGGCCCTAGTCGAGTAGATTTTGATGGTATAGACAACGCTTCTAGCGGCTGGGTGAGCGTACAAATCACCGATAGCAGCAACGGCCTGGTGGCACACATGGGCTACTACAGCGAGCTGTACGGCCGCCCATTTACATTTTACCGGGCAGATGGACACCATGCCACCCTGAATTTCCCCGCTTCTGATAAAAATTTCATTCTCTAGTCCAGGCTCTAACACCCCGCCCCCGCCACTACATGCCAAACCACACCGTATCAGAAAAGCTCGTTTACCTGCGGCGCACAGGGCCAGACTTGTCGCCCAGCCAGCTTCCAGAGTTGGTAAATATCCTCAAGATTGTTGGCCTTACCCCGCGCAGCGGTAACAACTCACGTACCGCCTACACGGGCGCGGCCAACGGCCTCACGCCGGGCGGCACCCTGACCACGCTGCGCCAGGGCGAAACCTACGAGTTTAACTTTAGCAAAACCGATGGCACGTACAGCTTACCCGACTTCGTAAAAGTAACGCCACCCAAGATTTCGAGCCTGGGGCCGTTGAGTGTTGCGCCGGGCGACACGCTCAACATTACGGGCACAAACCTGCTGTGGACAAAGACCGTGCTAGTGGGCGGCGTGCAGGCGGTCATTAACTCGGCAGCCACAACCAACACCAGCGTAGCAGTTACGGTGCCGCTAACGGCAGCCGTTGGGAGCAATATTCCCGTGGCGCTTTTCGCGGAGACGGGCAGCGACATAAATACTGCGCTTACCATTACGGCGGCCGGGGGCGGGGCAACCAAGCTGCTACCGCCCGCCAACCTGCGGCAAACGGGCAGCACGACCACCAGCATTACAATGGCCTGGGACTCGGTAGCCAACGCCACTGGATACCGCCTGCGGCGCAACGGCAGCACAACGCTGCTGGCGGGCGGGGCGCTGAACTACACCGAAACCGGCCTGACTGCTGGCGCTACTCCATCCTATGACGTGCAGGCCATCGGCGGCGGCTCCTACTCGGATAGCAACTTTTCGGCAGCCGTGCAGGCAGCCACGACGGGCGGCGGCGGGGCCACCGCGCCGCAATTGCAGAGCGCCCGCGTCGAGCAAAACAGCCGCCAGCTAATAACGGCCACGTTTAACAAGAGCCTCGACCCGGCCGTGGTGCCGATGGCTGGCGATTTTATGCTCAGCAGTACGCACCGCGTGCTGGGCGAGGCGCTGCCAGTACGTACCGGGGAGATTCTGGCCTCGGGCTACCACGAGCCGACCAATTCGGCGCAAACAATCGTGGCCGGCTCCAGCACGGCGGTACTCAACCGCGACGTGCGGGGCTGCATGTTCCAGGCGGGCACAGTGACAAAGGCCCGCTTCTATTGCCCGGCTTTCGCCCCCGGCGCGCAGGTGTACGTTATTGTTGGCGGCAGCACGCAGGAAGTAACTGGCCAGCTCACCTTTGGGCAAGTGAACACGGTAACGCTGCCCACGCCAGTAACAGTGCCGCAGTTTGAGCGCGTCGGCCTCTACGTAACCGGCGACACGGGCCAACTCGGCTGGCCGGTTTCACCGGCTGGCGGCGGCCTGGGCGGGGCAGACTACGGCCTGGATACGATGTATGGCGTTAGCGACCAGAATATCTACGTCTCGGTGCAGTGCTTTGTGGACAAGGCTCCGTACTTCGCTGTGATGGGTAACTCGCTCATTGCTGGTTATCCCAGCAACCAGCCTAGCCCGATGGGTGGGCGGGCGCAGAACGTGAGCCTAGCCGGGGTGCTGGCCGACGCGCTTAAATGCACCTACCAGGATATGAGCTGGAGCGGGCAAACAACCACGCAGATGCTGGCGCGCTTTGACCAGGACATTGTAGCGAAAAAGCCGCGTTACTGCTGGATTGAGGGCGGATACAACAACCTGACCGACCCGAACGTGGGCAATGACCTGCTGGAAATGGGGCGTCGGTGCATTGTAAACGACATTATCCCCATTTTCACGGGGTCCGCTCCAAACGGCTCGCCCACCGAAAGCTACCAACCGGGCTTGCGGCTGCTGGCCGACCTGACTACGCTTATCCGCAACTACGTAAATGCGCAGCCTGCGGGCAAGGCATACCTCATGGACTTTGGCCCCATCCTGGGCGACCCCGGCCCCGTTGACCCAGCGAACCCGGGCGGCGGCCCGGTTCACTACCTCTTCAAGGCCGCCTATTACAGCGGCGACCGCATCCACCACAACCAGGCCGGTATTCAGGCCGTGGGCGACGCGGCCGTTGATTTCGTGCTCAAGCGCACGCCGGTAGGTCTTACGGGCAACAGCCTGACGCTGAAAATTGACCGGGCTTTCGTGCTTTCGGACGCGCCGGTATCGCTCTCGTTTAATGGCAGCGTCAAGCCAATCCAAAGCACCGATGGCGGCATAACAGCCTCGCTTTCGATGCAGCCGATAACGCTGGCCCTGAATCCAGAAGCGGAAGTGCTGAACTTCGTGCGGGCCAACATCGAGCAGAACGGCCACTACCGCGCTGATAAATTCTTTGCGCCGGGCGTAGCGGGCTACGTGAATTTTAACCCCGTCGAGGGCAACAGCTTCGTGCTGGCCGTATCCCCGAACGGCAACCTGCTCAACGACTTCCGCGAGGGGTCGGCGTGGATTGAGAACCCAGGACGGGGCGCAGGCGTTAGTATTGCCAACGGCCAAACGTTCTTCACGGCACCAACGGGCGGGGCCATTCTCTCCTACATCAAGGGCTACTACCGCCTATCCATTGCCTCCAACGGCGCGGTTGAATTGCTAAGTAGCGACGATGGAATAACCTACGCGAGCACGGGGGCCAGCACTACTATCACGCATAATGGCCTGTACGTGTACGCGCTCTACGGCCCCGCGCCGACCAATACAAAAGCCTTTGGCGTAACCGCGCTACCCACGCCCGGCTCTTTCACGGACACGGGCGCAAACTACCGGGGCGCAATTGCCCCCACCATCTTGCAGGAGGACGTTTACGACAGCCGCAAGCTCGCCTATGTAGGCGAGTGGAAGGCAGCCACGGACGCGGCCATTTTCCAGTCGGGCAAGGCGTATGTGCTCTACCCTAGCCGCAACGGCAGCGTGCTCATTCGGGGGCGCGGCCGGGGGGTCAAGCTCATCGGCATTGTGCGCGACGCGGCGCTGACCATCAGCATCAACGGCCAGGCCCCGGTAACAATAGACACCTCGGCCGCAAGCAATAACACCTCCACGGCCTTCTATACCTCCGCGCTCAGCAGCGGCAGCGTAGAAACGGAGGTGCTGCTTGCCGCCAATGGTAGCCCCAGCTACACCTTCCTCGACGCGGTGGAGTGGGTAAATTAATCCCGGACCTTTCCCCTTCCCCGCTGTGTTTTAGCGGGGAAGGCTTGTATTTACTTCATTCACACTTTCACCCTAAACCCTTCCTAAATGCCGTTCGGAGGAGCCGGAGCCTTTGCCGCCCTGGGTGCTGCCCAGGCCATTCCTAAAGTAGTTGCCTCGGTTAGCCAGGGCAGGGCCGCTCGTCGGCTCAAGTTGCAAGATTCTACGCCGGCCGCGTTCAGCGAGAAACTGGCGATGGACCGCCAGGCGGCGGGTGCGGCGCGACTACCCGGCCAGAGCGGGCAACTCACCCGCCTCGGGCAAGTGCAGGCGGGGGCGCTGCAAAGCGCGCGGCTGGGCGCGGCCTCTGGCTCCGACTTCCTGGCCGCTGCGGGCGCGGCCGATGAGCGCCGCCAGCAAGGCGAAATCCAGCTTGGTGTGCAGGGCCAGCAGCTCATGGACCGGAACCGCCAGGTGCTCGGGGCCAGTTTGCAGCAGCAGGCCAACTACCAGCAGCGCGACCTCGACAACTACAACCGCGAGAAGGCCGCCCTCACCCAAAGCTCGGCCGAGAACGCCAACAACGCCATCGCGGGCGCGGCCTCCTACGCGGCGGCTGGCATTAACCGCAGCGACAACCTGGGCGAAGCAGCCGCCAACCGGGCCGCTGGCCTAACTCCGCCCGCCGTGCCCTTGGGTGCGGGCCTGGGCACGGGCCTTTCGAAGCTGCCGGCTCCGACTGCTCGCCTGTCGCCGGGCCTCTCGGCCAGTGACAGCGCGGCCTTCGACCTGGAGCAACTGCCCGACATTGCCCCCACTCCCGGCGTTGCTAATCCACCCAAGACGCGGCGGCCGGGCCTCGGCGCGCTCGGGCGCTCCTCACGCATCGGGCTATAACCTGCCCGGCTTCCCACTTATCCAGCCATTTTAAAAGCCCCGCACTCAGTGAGCGCGGGGCTTTTTGCGGGTGCTGGTATTGCCACCATTCCGCCGTATCTTGTGGTGCGGTAGTGGCATACCCGCAAAGTTGTGGTTAAAGCCCCCTCGTGTTGTGGCGCGGGGGCTTTTTGTTTTGGGCTGTGTAAGCTAGTGGATGAGAATCCAGCAGTGAGGATTTGGCGCTTACTAGTTATCTAGAGTCAGGCGGTTAGTTAGCGCCTGAAACTCGCTGGCTGGGCGTTCTTAGTCGCGCATCGGTCTACAGCTTTACTACTACCCCTTAATCCAACCATTGCAAAAGCCCCAGCTCAGTGAGCGCTTGTCCTTACCCAAATCTTTTTTGCCGAAACCTTTCTACCCTTTGTAACGCCCCCCCCCCAGCGGCGGTAACCACGACAGGCTACTACTATGGAGCCTGCTACCCGTGAAAAAACTAATCACCTTCTTGTCTTTATTCGCCACTACCACCGCGTTTGGACAGCAATTGCCCTGGGTACCATTTACCTGGACGGAAGGCAGGTCAGCCATTATGATACCCGTAACGATTGATAATCTGCCACACAAGTTGCAGATGCAATTTGATTTAGGCGCGGTAACGACGGTGGTTTACGGCAAATCTTTCGCGCCTTACCTAGCTCATTATCCGGCTTTACAAGCCAAACTTGATAGTACCCAAACGTTTATCATTCAAAGCCAAAAAAACAGCAAGCTGGTTGGGGTTGATTTGCATTTGGGAAAAGTCGATTTTGGGGCACGCAACATTGGCCTATTTAAAAATTTTGGTGATAGCCTGACCGATAAAATATTGGCTACGAAAGAGGTCGTGTCGATTGGCACTATCGCCCCTGACCTATTTCAAGACCGAGTGTTGGTTATCGACTACCCCCGTCGCCGGCTATGCGTGACCGATAAAGTGCCCGCCGCTTATGCAGGGGCAGCATTCCAACCATTCAAGAGTAAGAAAGGACGCATCAAGATTCCGCTGCAAATAGCTGGCAAGACCGAGGACTTACTGTTCGATACTGGTTCCAGCTTGTTTGCCCTGAGCACCACCCGCGCTCGTGCTTTGGCGGCTACCACCGGCGTTATTCAAGATTCGCTTAAAAGCTCTACTTGGGGCGAGGAATACTACGTATATGGTCGCCGTCCGAGTAGCGCCATCTACTTCGGCAAGAAGCGGCTGCCTGATGCGCTAATCTTTTCCGACAACATAAAGATTTTCGACAAGTTCTTTGAGCAGGAAGGTATCTGGGGTGTTACGGGTAATAAGTTCTTTTGGAACAACACGGTTATCATCGATTACAAAAACCATGTTTTCGGTGTGCAGTAGCTGCTGCTACGAGAAAGTCTTATCGACCTATAATTTTTGAGTTGGTCAATAGAATCGCTCGGGTGGGACATGAAAAAGCACCGGCCTAGTGGCCAGTGCTTTTTTGCGTTACCAATCCACGAGTTGGGCAGCCATGTTGACGCCTTCCACCAACAGGCGCAGGCTACGGCGGCCCAGCCAGAGCGTTTGCCAGCCGGGTAAGCCGTCGCCTTTGCGTCCCAGGTGTCCACCGAGGGCGGCCAAGGCCAGGAACACCGCGTAGACCGTTTCGAGCGGCCGGCGACTCTGGTGGCGCAGCACCCGTAACTCCATGCTGGTCAGGCCGGCCGTCTCGGCAGGGGCATCCGGTTCGAGCCGGCTTTTCTCGCGCAGGTCTACCAGCGCCAGCGCCACGACGCTGAGCAAGGCCACGGCGGCAAAGAGCCGGGCGGCTGTTTGCAACTGGAGCTTCTCGGCCCCGAGCCCCGTTTTCAGCGCCTTGTGGAAGTCTTCTATCAACCAGCGGCTGGCGTACTGGCGCACGCAGGTCAGGGCCTGGGCGAAGTCGGTGACGGGCTGGTCGCTGAGCAGCATCCATTCCAGGCCGGGGGCCGCCCCGGCACCCGTCTCTTCCCACACCCGCACCACGCTGCCCGGCACGGGCTCGCCCTTGCCCGTCGCCCCGCCCGGCCGCTGCGGGGCCCGTAAGGCCAATGGCCCGCTGAAACTTACCTGTAAGGCCACCTCGCGTGCTGGCTGGCGAGGCCGCTCCCGCAGGGCCAGGGTAAGCTGTCCGGCGCAGGGCTGGGCGCGGGCTACCTCGAAGAGGCGGCCGGCCGGCCGCTTGGCCGGTCCTGCCACTAGGGCCCGGTCTTGGGCAGCCCGCACCACGAAGCCCAAACTTTGGGCCTGACACTGCTGCAAGTGCTCGTAAATATCCGCACCCCGGTCGGCTACCACCACCCAGCGCGTGCTCGGCGGCGGACTGCCCACCGCCCGCAGGCTCTGGGACCACAGGGCCGACTCGCGAGGGCGGCCCTGGCGCAGGCGCGAGCCACCGTCGGGGTGGGCCTTCTCGGCCTCGGGCACGGGCTGGCGTACGTGAAACTGCTGGTCCATGAGGCCCAGCAACGGCAGGGCGGGGCGCTTGGCAACCGGGTCGGGGTCGGTGGCGGGCCAGGCAGCGGCCACCAGCGAATGCAATAGTACGCCCTGGCTGCGGGGCTTGCCTGGCCCCACGGGGCCCAGGCCGGGGCGGCGCTCGGCCGCCTCGGGCCAGCTCAGTTCCGTCGTGTCCTCGATCAGCAGGAAGGTGCCGGGCGCTTGCAACTGCTGGCTAACCAACTGGCGATGCGGGGCATGCAACGCATCTGGGGTGGCCTGCGGCTGGCCCAGCAGCGTGTAGGCCGCCTTGCTGGCGTAGGACGAGCCCTGGCTCACTTGCGGAATCGTGGCCCCAGGCTGTCGCGCCCAGCCGGCAGCCAGCCTCACCACACGCCGGCTGCGGCGTACGTCGCCCAACACCACAGCCCCAAACTGCGTCTGCGCCCACAAGCCGGGGTCGCCAAAGTGCGTCGAAATGCTCATCCCGCAAGCTACCCACCGCCCCTAAAAAAGCGCCGACCTACCGGCCGGCGCTTTCTCATGTTTTGGGTAAGGACAAGGCTCAGTGAGCGCGGGGCTTTTCGATTGCAAGCTTTAGGCTACTTATGAAGTGTTGAAAATACTCGCAATATTGTCGTAGATTTTAGCACAAGTAAATGTGATTCAATATTTTGTCTTATTGGATTGTAGTTTTGCGGTATGGACGCACAACAAGAATTGGTGGCTCAACTGGTTGGCCTGATTAATCAGCTAGTTGATATGCGAGTGGAGGAGATGCTAAAACCACTCAAGGCTGAATTGCAACTCGTTAAATCGCTGCAATCGGAGTGGGTGGACACGAAGGAAGCCCTCAAAATAACCGGCATAAAAACGGCGCAGACGCTTAAGCGTGAACGAGAAAGGCCCGGCACGGTCGTGGTATTTAAAATGGAGGGGAAAATGTGCAGCACCCCGCGCTATCTGCGCGCCTCGTTAATCGCCTACAACGAGAAAAAAACCCAACACCGCATTTCAGCCTACCCCTTGCCGACTAGCAAGTAGTTGGTGTGGCAACGGCGGGCTTATAAACACGCGCTATTCCTTCTTGGCCTTGGCGTTGCTGGGCAGCTTCTCAGATGGCGTCCACAACGTATTGTCGGGGTCGGAGGGGAAGTAGCCCGAATAGTTGCGGTCGTTCGGGTCTTGCGGGTTGGTGGTGCGCGTCTCGGGCTGCGCGCCGATGCGCCAGCGGGCCGGGCTGCGGTACTGGTAGATGTATGGCTCGTAGCGGTCGAGCCGCCCCACGCCGGGAATGTAGGGCGCGGCCAACTCCTTGTTGCGCACGCCGAACATGATGTAGTCACGGTCGCCCCGGTATTTCTCTTGCAGCATCTTCACCTGCACCAAGCCTATCTGGCGCTTGCCCGCCCGCACGGCCAGCAACTCGCCCCGCACCATGCCAATGGCTGCCTCCAAATCCTGGCGGCTGCTCACGCGACCCTCGCGCTCTAAGTACTCGACCTCGCGCACGAATCGGTAGTCCATTTCCCACTGCGCCCTTTGGAAGACTTCTTTAGGAGTAACGGGGCGCAGGCGCTTGCCATAGGCAGAAATCACGGGCTGCTCCTCGGTCGGGAGATGGGTCTTAGTCATAGCAGAATAGGTAATAAGCGAATTTAGGGCAAACTACGGGATTTTCGGGCTAATCACACCGCTACCACGCGAGCGGGTTAGTGATTACCCGCATTAGCCGCACCCGGCCAAATTCTGTGCAGCCGTCGCGCATTTCGCGCTCGTAGCGTCGGGTAGCAGCTAAGCCATCCAGGGTGGGGCGCAACGTTCTGCGCTTGCCCGCCTCGACCTGCACCAGCTTTAGCCGAATGAGGGTGGCTATGTAGTAGCGTACAAGGGTGGGCGCGGCAATGCGAGCCTCGTGAATATCGGTCGAGCACACGCTAAACAGGGGGTCTTTTGCCCGAAAAGCGATGGCGGCGAGCACTGGAATGGCCCCCGAGGGGGTGCAATACTCGGCAGAGACTAGTCGCCGCGCCCTGGGTTCAACGGCGGAAGCAAGTAGCAGTAGTTCAGATATTTGGAGTTGTGGCATTTGGGCGGTGTTTTGGCCTTTTGGGCTGATTTTAATAAGAAAGTAGGCGCAGGTGATTTGGAGGGAAAGCCGAAAAATGCTAGGTGCATCTTCACACACACGCAGAATATTTTTTAATCGAATGAAAATTCAGCCGATTGCCTGGGAGGTCGAGTACATTTTAACTCGTCCTCTTGCTTGGGCCTGCCGCTGAATTTACACGGCTCAATTTTGCGCCGCCAAATGAATTTTCATTCGGCTAACTACCTAACGGCCAGCGATTGTAGTGGTGTGCGGGTAGTGATTCGCCCGCTTGTAGGGGCAAGTAGTCGGTTATCAGGGACTGGAAGGCTTCGAGGTTGTCGAGGACCACCACGCAGTACCCACGCTGGCGCATGGCGGCGATGAACTCCTTTTGCTTGTCGGACAAGCGGCCGGTTGGGGTTTTCAGCTCGACGTAAAGCCCATGGTAAATGCCGCGCGGCTCGGGCAGGAAGGTATCGGCTACGCCCCTTTTTACGCCCGTGGCTTTTAGTCGAGCGGCGGTGATGGGGTCGCGCTTCTCCCCGTTCGGGATGGCGTGAAACCAGCGTTCTTGCTCGCGGTGGTGGCGGTTCAAGTGCATGAGGCAATTTTGCTGCAAGCGGGCCTCGGTTATTTGTTCGGGGGTTTGGGTTTCGGATTTGGGGAGCATGTCAGGGCAGTTAAAATGAGCTGCGCCTGGTTGGATAGCGGGTAGGGTGAGTATTTTGCTTGGTTTCGTGCAACGAAAAAGCGGATTCGGCCTAACGGCCCGAACTGAACACGAGAATTTAAAAACCCTCGTGTTCAGGGCAAGAAATTATTTATCAGTTAGTTACGAGCCATTTTTGGTCCTCTTTTTTTCTCTTCCCCTCTAGGTGTCTAAATTTGTACTTTTCTTAGCTGCACTCGCGTAAAAATTAATAAAATACAAATAGTAGAAGCCAATAGGGGGACGAAAAAAAGAGGGCCAAAAATAGCTTTTAAAACCCTGTTTTACAGGAAATTAAACTGAACACGAGGGTTTTTAAATTCTCGTGTTCAGTTCGCTTTCTACTCCGTAGGCTCGCCCCAAGTGAAGTACATTTGGTGGTATCTCGTTGAGCGGCGGGTGGTAACGCGGCTGGCCTCGCAGCCCGCCTTTTTCATGTACTTGGAGAACTCGCGCTTATCCTTCGCGCCTATGCTTAGGCCATTATCCCGCTTGAATAGCTCGTGGGCGTCGTCCAGCCAGATGCAAAGCAAGCCATCGCCGGCTGTGTCTCTTTCGGCGCGGGCCGCTGCCTTCATGCTATCCAGGAACTCGGGGAATCCTTCATCTGTCTGCGCCAGGAACTCGCGGGCTTTGGTTTCGTCCAGCTCGACGCTTTCCAGCTTGCGGTTGTTGGCAAGGAAAAGCTGTACCCACCCGATAGCCAGGTTAATAAAGCGGTTCCACTCGGCCCCGTCCTCGTCCCAGGCTGACCCCCAAAACGCCTTGCCCAAGTCCATTTCGGGCGTAAAGTCGGCGTTGTAGTAGTTATCGACTGCCAGCTTTATCATGCGCCCCTTGCTGCTCTGGTCTTTCGGCACAATAACGTTGTTGGTGCTGATAACGATTTTGGGACTGCGCGAGAAGGGGATAACGAACTCGGGCTGGTTCTTCTTATTCACTGCCCAAGCTCCGGTAATGGTGGAAAACAGCGACTCAAACTTTAGGCTTTCCTTCCATTCATCGAAGCCAAAAACCTCCGTGTCCTGCTCTATTTTCTGCCACCGAAAATTGTCCTCAAAGCTGAACTGCCGCCCATCCTGTATGGCCGTCTTGCGTAGTTGCGACACGGCTATTGTTAACAGGGACTTGCCCGAACGGCCGTTATTTTGGCCCTCCCCAGCCACTTTATCCTCGTGGATAATGGCCTTGGTGTTGGTGTCCTCTTTGTAGTTGTGGATGAGGTAGCCCTGGGCGAGCTGCGCGGCACGTAGGCGGGCGGGGTCGTTGCCGAATATTTTGCCCATAAACGTGTGAAAATCACACTGTTCATAGGATTCTGCGCTCAGGGGCACGTAATCGTGGGGCTTAATGTGCGACTTCCAGACGAGGCCCGGCTGGGTGCCGTAGGGGTGTATTTCCTTCGTGGTGGCGGTAATTTCTACCCACCCGTTTTTCAAGAAAAGGAACGCCTTGGTGGCTGAGTCACGAATAAAGTCTGCGGCGACAGTGGGCAGGAAATCCAGCGTCTCCGCGTCGAACAGCCCCCGGTTCTTGTCCAGCACCAGGTTTAGTAGGTCGATGCGGTCAATGCCGCTGAATCTTTCGGGCAGCGCCTCGACTTGCTGCTGAATGAAAAGCTTAATGTCGCGCCGCTCCGCCCGCTCAACAATGCCGTTCTGCACGCGCACCAGCATTGGCTTGCTTTCGTCAAGAATCAACTGCCCGAACCCGCCGACCTCGTGAATATGCTGCAGGAAAAGGTGCTTATTAACCTCCAGCACAATCGTACCCGGTTTGCGGCCCTCCTCCTTTTTCCACCATCCGGCAATCTCTACCTCTGGCTGCTCCATGAAATTTTTAATAGCCCTTTTTGCACCATCCAGCAGGTGCAAGCGGTTACCAACTATCATGTGGGCGATTTCCGCACGGGGCTTCCCTGCGGTGATTTGCGTGCGAATAAACAGCTTGTTCTCGTCACTGAGCTGAAAATCAGCCTCTTTATCGGGTTTCTTTTGGGTGTTGACGGCCCGCTTTTTGGCAAAAGCCACCGATGGGGCCACCATGTCAAACAGCTTTTTTGGGGCGGGGTTGGGCAGTGTCGGCGGCAGGTAATTGGGGCCGGGATTGTGGCGGGGCAGATGGCTAATATTGTCGGGCAGCGCAAGTGGGTTAGGCAGGGGCATGTGGGGCGTGGGTTGTGGCGTGGGGGAATGGGTGGCGGCGAGGTAGTCGGTCGTGACACTCATAGGCGCATCACTCCTTCCTGCTGATAGGCACCCCGGCGCTTTATCACCCCGGCAGCCCAACCGAACTTGTAGCCCGCCGCCTTCTCCACGCGCCGCAGTTGCTCGTCGCTGAGCCTGGCGGGCTTGTGGTAGTGGGCGCGGCAGTCGGCTGGCCAGAGGTCTATTTTCTTCGGCTTCTCAACCTTTGCCACTACTGGCGCAGCAGCCCCGTACTCAGTCTGCGCGAAATCCCCCGTTTTCAGGCGGTCCAGGATGGTCGGGTAAGCGTGGCCGCACTCCTCGCACGCTCTGGCCTGAGCCTGCGCGTAGAGGCCGCATTTCGGGCACTCTTTGAGGGTGCTAGCGTCCTTGGGTGCGTCCTTTTTCTTCTTGCTTTTCTTGGGGGCGTCGAGCGAGTAGGTGATGGGTTGCTCCCAATAGCCGTGCTCTTTGAGGTTCCCGCCCAGGTCGATTACCACAAAGCGCGGCTTGTCGCTCTCGGCAATGGCGGCCAGTCGGCCCTCGGTTGTTTCCTGCTCGAAGCCCGCCGTAGGGCGGCCCCCGCGCCCGACCATCTGGTGATACAGGGGCCGCGACTGCGTGGGGCGATTAAGTAGCACGCAGCCAATCCCTGGCAGGTCGTAGCCCTCCCCCAGCAGCGCCACGTTGCAAAGCACTTGGTACTTGCCAGCGGCGAAGGCGGCCAGGATGCGCTTGCGCTCGTCGGTGGGCGTATCCGCGTCGATGTGTGCGGCTGGTATGCCCTCCGCGTTAAACGCCTCAGCCGTGGCCTTGCTGTGCGGCACGTTCACGTTGAAGCAAATGGCCTTGTAGCCCCGGCCGTGCAGGCGGTACTTCTCAACCACCTGGTCGTAAAGCTGCTTTTTGTTGTAGCGTTGGTACGTCTCCTCGGGGCTGTAATCGCCGCCTCGGGTGTGTAGGCCCGCGAGGTCAACAAGTGCCGCGTAATAGAGCGGCCGAACCAAGTAGCCCAGGGCAATTAGGTCGCTCACGCTCACGCTTTGCAGCAACACCTCGAACACTTCGCCCAAGCCGGTGCCATCGGCGCGCTCGGGGGTCGCGGTCATGCCTACGATTTTTGCGGTCGGGAGGGGCGAAAAAGCCTGCTGGTACTGGTTGGCGGTGGCGTGGTGGGCCTCGTCAATAAAAATGTACGTGGGTGCGGGGTAGTTTCCAATGGTGCTCAGTCGCTTACAAAGCGTCTGCACCATCACCACCTGCACCTGCGCCTCGTAGTCGGGCTTGTGGCCTGCCGCAATCAGCCCCACGGTTAGCCCGGCTTGGCGGAAGCGGGCGGCGGCCTGCTCGGCCAGCTCGATGCGGTGAACGGCGAACCAAACGGTATGACCCTTGGCAACCATGCGCATTGCCATTCCGGTTGCTACCGTCGTTTTGCCTGCGCCGGTTGGGAGGCAAAAGAGTATGCGGCTAAAGCGCACTGTGGCACGGGCTACCTCGTTTATAACGCGCTCTTGATAGGGCCGCTGCTTGATAGCGGGGGCACTGCCTAACTTATTTTTAGCAAGCCCTTGATTATTGGGGTTTTCGTTGTAATTTTGGGTTGCGACCTCCAAAATATACGGGGCGGTAGATAGTTCTTCCATAGGCTATCTATCGCCCTTTTTGTTTTGCGCCGCCCCCACTCTTGGGGGTCGTGTATTTCAGTTGCCCATCGGCCCGCGTGTTGGCTGCTTTCCAGTCTAGGAGGTCGCCCACGGTGAAGTAAACGCGCCGCTGGCCCGCTACGCGATGGCCCTTTATCTCGTTCCGGGCAGCCAGCCGCAACAGGTGTCGCCGCGTAATGCCTATCAGGTCAGCACCTTCTTGGGCTGTTTTGCGCTCCTCGCGCTTTTTGCTTTCTGCCTGAGCAGCCATCGCCTCATCGAGCTTGCTCTGAAAGGTTTGGTCAATCGCTTCAAAAAGCAGTTGACGGGCAGATGCGTCGAAGGGGAATAGGACTGCTGCCAGGGTTCCTAGCGGGCCGCTTTGGTGCGGCAATTGAGGGTCGGCCATACTGTTGGGGGTTGTGTGTGTACCAAGTGTGGTAACAAAGGTACATAATAAATTTGAAATGTGGGTATTTACCACACATTAGTAAGTATTGCCCAAATAGGCCATTGCCGCTTGTGGTAATTTCCGGCGCGGGCGCTTCCAGGGCCAGGGGTCTATTCCGTCGCGCAGGTTGGTGGCCGCCTCAAGAACGCGCAGCCCTTCCGCGTCGGCGGCCATCACGCAGCGCAGAATGGCGAGCGCGTCGGCCTTGCTGTTGGCTTCGGCCAGCGGGTCGTCTAGCGCCTCCACTGCCCGCGCCCCGCCCGCAAACAGGGCTACCAGCAGCGCGCAGTCGTCCGAGAACGGCCCACCCTGGGCAATGAGTTTGTCGAGGTGTTCATATTGGTATGATGGATATTTGTACACCTGCCGCGCATCGGTCAGCTCCGCGCCGCGCATGGCCAGGGCCAGGGTCACGCGCTTCTCCAGAACGGGGCACGCCACGCTCATGCGGTCGCGTCGGAAATGTAGAACCGGCGACAGTATTTTGAGGGGCTTGCCATTTTCCAGTCGGTCAATGAGCTTGCCTACGGTGTGATGGTAGAAATGCGCCCCGTTAGTTGTTTCGTAGAGGCAGGTGCGCGCCGCCGAGGAGTAGGTGGGATGAATGAGCGCGGCGGCCGGGGCCAGCGCCGCTAGCCAGCGGTTGAGCACGGCCGCCAGGGGCGTAGTGGCGGGAATGGGTTGCAGCATGGGCCTAATGAGGGAGTAATCCACGAGGGGAGGGATTGTGGAGGCCGCCACAATTTTGCGCCGGCCTCCTGGTTGGTTATTTAGTGGGCAGCGGCACAATGTCGCCGCCAAATACCGCTTCTTTGCCAGCAGCCACGGCCAGCCGGTGCGCGCTCGAAATGGCTTTGCGGGCCTCTTTCAGCGGCAGGTCGGGCAGCGCCTTGTCGTTCTCCGCGTCGTACTGCCGGATGAGGTCGCGCTGGCGGGGCGTCAGGTCAGGGTTGTCGCTGGGTCGCTTCATCAGCTCGCGCATGAGGCGGGCAAACTCCTTGCCCCGCACCACCTGGAAGGTGTAGAACTCCTTTTCGGTCATGGGCCGCAGCTTGCCGCTTTTCACGTCGTAGCCCACCAGGCTGTCGTCGGTGATGCGCGAGCGGGTGGGTAGCAGGCCGCGTTCAGCCATGAAGTCGATAGCGGCCTGGTCGGCTGCGCTGCGCTCGGGCAGCCAGCCCCAAAGCCGGTCGCTGCTGGCCTTGAGGGGTTCCCCAAACGCGCCGATAGCGTCCTGCAAACCGTCCTTCACCCACGGCACGTCGGCCACGAGGCTGTTGTAGGCCGAGCGCCACGCTGACTCGCTGTTGGTTTCCTTGGCATTGCCATCGGCCAGGATATTCAGCCCGCGCAAGGTCTGCTGCACGGCCGCGCTGTACGGGATTAGCCCCTTGGCCGTGTTGGCCGCGAAGCGCGTTACATAGTTAATGCCCCGGTCGGGGTTTTTTGACATGCCAGCCACGGCGGCGTTGAACTCGTCCACGCCCTTCATTGGCCCCATTCCCAGCACGTACATGGTAGTAAGGCCCGTAATTACGGCGAGGCGCTTGGCGGGGTCGGCCTCCTTGCCCGCCTTGGCCTGCTTGTTTTCCCAGGCGATGGTTTCGCCAATGGCGGCCATAATTACCTCCATCGTGTCGCCCTTGTAGCTGGTAAACAGGCCAGTTTTGCCCCACTTTATCGAGGTGCTGGGGTTTTCCTCCTCCTTGTCCTTGTCGCCGAACGACGAGCCGGTGATAGTGATAATGCCCGCTTTGGCGAGGCTGTACAGCGCCAGGGCGCTCACGGTGCCAATGGTCGAGCGCAGAAATGCCTTCTCGCGCTCCTCAAAGCTGTACTCGCGGTAGAAGCGCCCGCCCTGGTACTCTTTGGGGCCGGTGCTGCCCTTGATAGCCCGCACGAAGCCTAAGCCCGCCCATTCGAGCCTGCGGTTTTGCACGGCCGTTAAAATGCGGGAAAACGGGGCCAGCAGCTTAAACGGCTTGGCCTTACCAACGGGTATCTCGCCGAGTTGGGCAATGAGCGCACCCATCGCGCCGAGCCGCCCCTCGTAGCCGTTGTTAAAGGTGTGGATTTCGGCAAACTTCTTTGCGTCGGCCACCAGCTCGGCGGGCTGGGCCTGCTCTTGTAGCTCGCCGATGCGCTGCTGCTTCGCCACGCCGGCCAACCCCTCGCTCTCGGCAATGGCGGCCCATTTGTCCTGCTGCTTCTGCACCTCCTGGTTCACCAGTTGCCCAATGCGGTTGGCGCGGGCGCTGCCGGTCAGCCCTTCCGCGTCGGCCTGGCCCTCGGCCGCCACGCGCAGGTTCGCCACCCCGTAAAGCTGCCCGAGCGCGTTTTGCCAGGCGCGGGCGTAGAGTTCGCCGCTGCGTAGCTTCTCGCCCGCCAGGCTCGCATCCTTGAGCACTTCGCGGTAGGCTATTTTCATCGCCAACTCGTGCGAGCGCATCCCGCGCAGGGTGAAGTTGAAATACGCATCCTCACCCACGAGCGCCCGGCCTACGTATTTGAGGCCGTTTAGCGGCGCGGCCCCCCTTTTAAATTGGGTGTTTTCCAGCACGTTATTGTGGCCGAACTTCTCGCTCTGGCTGCCAGTGTAGCCCGTCGAAATGATTTTGGCCGCCTCGGCAAATGCCCGCTGTTGGGCCTTGTACGCGCCCCGCGTGGGGGTGGCGGCGGCTTTCAGGCTGCCAGTTTCGGCCCACGTATGCAGTGTGGAAATAAGCGCCTCGGCAAACCCCTCTTTGGCGTTGGAGGTTAGGTTGACAAAATGAGTAAGGGGGCCACTCAATACGCTGCCGTACCAAACGGCCTGGGCCATGTCGAACTTATTAACGTGCTCGATTTTGCCCAGCGCTTGCATGAGGTCCTGGACTTTGTCGCTGCGGTCGTTGCCCGGCCGGGCTTTGCGCACGGCCTCGGCCAGCTTCACGAATTGGTCGGCCTGGGCCGGCGTAATGTCGGGAAGGTTGAGCTGCTTTTTCAGAATGTCGCCCGCGCTGGCCGGGTCGGTGGCGAGGTTCAGCGTGGTCAGCAATTTATCCACGGCCGTAGCAGCGTTCTTGCCCAGCAGTACGCGGGTCGAGAAGGTCAGGAGCTTGTTGCGGAGCTGGGTTTTCTTGGCGAACACCTGCCGCTGAAATTCGGCCTCCACTGCGTCGGCGTACACCTGCGCTTGGGCCGGGTCAATGCCAGCCTCAGCGGCGAAGCGCTCGGCCAGCGTGCGGCCCTTCATGTTCAGCCCCTCCGCTTGCTCGCGCGCAATGCGGTCGAGGGTCGTATCGAGATTTCTAATGCCAGCCTGCACGGCGGCCGGGGCGATGGCCTGGGCAATCTGCTCGGGCGTGTCGAAGCCAACCCCGTCGCCGCCCTTGGCCACGTATTGCTTGCGGGCGCGCTCGTAGGCTTCGGGCAGTAGCGGCTTGACCTTGGCCCCCAACTCGCGCACTACGCGCTTGCTCACCTCGGCGAAGCTGTGGCTGCCGCCAGCGCGGGCCAGCGCCTCGACGTGGTAGCCCACGAAATGCACCAGCTCGGGCGGCACAATGGTAGAGAGGCCGAGCTTGCGCAGCGCCTCGCGGGCAGCCTGGGCCGTGGCTTTGGTAAAGTACCTATTTTGAGCACCGTAACCAGTAGGTTCGGCCGCTGGGCGGGTGGGGGCCGGCGCTGCGTCGGGGTTGGTTACGCGCTCGCGCACCTTGCGCACCGCCTCGCTTTTCAGGGTGGACTCCATCGCGGCGCGGCGCTCGCGGGTGGCAATGGTCGCCACTTTGGCGGCGGCCTTCTCGGCTTTTTTCAGGAGGGGCTTTTTTTGTTTCTCCGTCTCCTTAATTGCCAGGTCAAGCACAGAATCCGGGTCGTCGGCGATAAAGCCGGCCACCTGGGCGAGCGTCTGGCCGGCCTCGGTAAGTGCCGAAACCTTGGCGGCGCGCACGTCCTTCGACTTCTGCCAGAACTCGGCGGCCTGCTCGGCGTTGCCAGCCTTGCGGGCCTCGTCGCTCAGGCGGCGGTACTCGCGGGCCACGGCCTCCTGCACCTCGACGTGGGCGGCCGGGCTGAACCCGTCCGGCTTGTCGAGGGCCACGGCATGGGCGTTTTCGAGTCCAACCTGGCGCACGTAGGCGGCGGCCGTGTCGGCGTTCTCAATCTGCTTGACGGGC
>JAKONR010000474.1 GCA_022701825.1 Hymenobacteraceae bacterium
CGCTCGTGAGCGAGCCCGTGGTAATTCCGAGGGCGGGTGCTACCGCCGAAGACGACGGCTACCTCGTGTACCTGCGCTTCGACGCCCGCACCACCACCACCGACCTGCTCGTAGCCGACGCGGCCAACCTGCGCCTGCTGGCCCGCCTGGGGCTGCCGCACAATATTCCGCTGGGCTTTCATGGGCTCTGGCAAGCGGCCCCGGCCTAGCGGGCTACGGTCGCCGCGGGCTTAAAGCCGGTATTTTGGCCTCTCCTTTTGCGTTGAGTACGGCCGCCTGGGCCAGCGGCACGGCCGGGCGCGGAGAGTAGTACGCCCGCATCAGCCCCGCCCCGCAGAGCAGGCCCACAAGGCCAAGAAGGATAAAAAGCCCACGTACCGATGGCGAGCGAACGGGAAGGGGCGAGGCCGTGAAGAAAACCATAGAAAGCGCGAGGAAAAGGTGACTGTGAGCGCCGGCTGAGCTGCGCGGAGCTAGATGGCCTTTTTGACTATAGCATTACTTACGCCTGCTTACCTGCCCGGCTGCCCTGATGCTGCACCAGGGTTGGGGTGGGTAAGAGGCACTCTGTGGCATGGGCAGTGGGTAGCGGGGAAGCTACGCGGCAGCTACGGCCCGCTAATATATACGCTGAAATGAATTATGCGATGGGTGCCAGGCCCAAAAGCCAAAAACCCGGCAACTGGGGCCGGGTTCTGGAAATAAGTCTGGTAAGCTTGGCCCTGCCGGGCCGCGCCGCCGCAACGTACCGGCTAGGCGTAGCGGTCGGGCGAGAAGGCGTCGATAACCAGCGAGAGCTTGTGCTCGCGCAGCTGCTCGGCCAGCAGCCGGCCCGTGGCGGGGGCCAGGCTGATGCCCATCATGCTGTGGCCGGTGCCAAAAAGCACGTTGCGCCACTTGGCGGTCGGTCCGATGTAGGGCAGCCCGTCGGGCGAGCAGGGGCGTAGGCCGCTCCAGACGCTTTCGGGCGCGGGCGCAGTAGGCTGGAAGCCGGCGTAGTAGCGCGGAATGGCTTCGAAGATGCCCTGCACCCGCTTGGCATTGATGCTATGGTCGGTGTCCGTAATTTCCATGGTGCCCCCGAAGCGCACCTGTGCGCCGAAGGGCGTGACGGCCACCTTCTGCTCGGTGAGGATGGCGGGCGTGCGAATGGCGGGCTGGTTTTCCTGCATAAAGCTGTAGCCCTTGCCCGAAAGCATGGGCAGCTTGAGGCCCAGCAGCCGGGCCACCTTGCCCGACCACGCCCCGGCGCAGACCACCAGCTGGTCGCAGGCAAAGTCGCCCTGATTCGTGACGACGTGAGTGATGGTGCTGCCGCTGTTAGCAAAGCGCAGCACCTCGGCCTGCCCCACCAGGCGCACGCCCCGCGCTTGCAGGTGGCGCTGCAAAAAGCCGTGGAGCCGGGCCGGGTCGAGGTGGGCGTCGCCGGTGAAGTGCACCGCCCCGCGCACGTCGAGGTCGGCGTCGGGCTCCAGCGCGCGCACCTCGCTGCGCGAGAGCACGTCGGCCGCGATGCCGTTGGCGTTGGAGAGCGCGGCCATTTCCACCTCTTCGTGCTCGGTGGCGGCCGTTTTGTAGAGCATCAGCAGGCCTTTTTCTTCGAGGCCAATGCCCGCCTCGGGGTGCTGGCGGGCAAAGTCGAGGTAGAGGCTTTTGCTGAGCAAGCTCAGGTTTTTGAGGTAGGGAATGCTGCGGTCGACGTGCTTTTTGGTGGCCGAGCGGTAGAAGAGCAGGCACCACTCCACGAGGCGGCGGTCGAGGCGCGGGTGGATGTAAAACGGGCTTTTGGCCGAGAGCATCCACTTCACGCCCTTGCCAATCATGCCCGGCGAGGCCAGCGGCACGAAGTGGCTGGGCACTATCATGCCCGCGTTGCCCACCGAGCAGCCCTGCGTCAGGTCGCCCTGGTCGAGCACCGTCACTTCGAAGCCCGACTCGACCAGGTAGTAGGCCGTGAATAACCCGATAATGCCCCCGCCGATAATCGTTACCTTACTCATATTTACTAACCTAGAGAACCTGAAAGCCGTGAACGTAGGGGTCTTCGTCGTCGAAGAAAATGGTGTTGTGGCCCGTAATGATGGCCCAGCCCTCGATGCCGGGCCGGATGGCCGGCCGGCCAGCCACCGTGGTTTCCTCCTCAATGGTGCCCTTAAAGATGGAGCCGATAATGCTCTCGTGCACAAACTCCTGGCCCGGCCGCAGGCGGCCCTGGGCGTACCACTGCGCCATGCGGGCCGAGGTGCCGGTGCCGCAGGGCGAGCGGTCGATGGCTTTGTCGCCGTAGAACACGGCGTTGCGCGCCGTGGAGGTCGGGGCCAGCGTATCGCCCGCCCACAAGATGTGCGATAGCCCCCGGATAGTCGGGTTTTCGGGGTGCACGAAGCTGTACTGCTCGTTGAGGCGCTGGCGCAGCACCCGGCTCCAGGCAATGAGCTGGTCGGCGGGGTAGGCTTGCAGGCCCTGGAAATTTAGCTGCGGGTCCACGATGGCGTAGAAATTGCCGCCGTAGGCTACGTCCACGCGCAGGGGGCCTAGGTCGGGGCACTCTACGGCCAGCCCCTCCGAGTCGAGGTAGGCGGGCACGTTCACGAGCTTCACCGATTTTACCTTGTTGCCCTCCTGGCGGTAGCTCACCAGCACGAGGCCGGCGGGCGTTTCGAGCCGCAGCTGGCCCGGCACCTTGGGGTTGATGAGGCCTTCTTCGAGGGCGATGGTGACGGTG
>JAKONR010000483.1 GCA_022701825.1 Hymenobacteraceae bacterium
CTCAAGCTGGCCAAGCGCCACACCGGCCGCACGGGCCTGGTATCGGCCCTCAACTCGTACCACGGCTCCACGCACGGCGCGCTGTCCATCACCGGCTCCGAGGGCTTCAAAAACAGCTACCGCCCCCTGCTGCCCGGCGTCACGCACCTGCGCTACAACGAGCTGGAAGACTTAGCCTTCATCACCGAAAACACGGCCGCGGTGGTGCTCGAAACCGTGCAGGGCGAGGCCGGCGTGCGGCTGCCGCAGCCCGGCTACCTGCCCGCCGTGCGGCAGCGCTGCACCGAGGTCGGCGCGCTGCTCATTCTCGATGAGATTCAGTGCGGCTTCGGGCGCACGGGCACGCAGTGGGCCTTCGAGCAGTTCGGCGTGGTGCCCGATATCCTGGTGTGTGCCAAGGGCATGGGCGGCGGCATGCCCATCGGGGCGTTCATTTCGTCGCCCGAAATCATGGTGGGTTTTCAGACCAACCCCATTCTGGGGCACTGCACCACCTTCGGCGGGCACCCGGTGAGCTGCGCGGCGGCGTTGGCTACGCTGCGGGTTATTCAGGAGGAAAACCTGCTGGCCGGCGTGGCCCAGAAGGCCGCCCGGCTGCGGGCGGGCCTGCGCCACGCGGCCATCAGAGAAGTGCGCAATTGCGGCCTGCTGATGGCGGTAGAATTTGAGTCGTTTGAGGTGCTCAAGCCCATTATCGACCGGGCGCTGGCCGAGGAGGGCATCCTCACCGACTGGTTTTTGTTCTGCGACAACTCGCTGCGCATCGCCCCGCCGCTTACCATTACCAACGCGGAAATCGACGCGGCGCTGGCGGGATTAATGCGGGCCATCAAAATCGCGGATTAGCACGGATTGCAAAAGGGATTTCACGGATTTTGTGGACGGCTTTTGGCCTACTCTTCAGCTGCTTAACCAGCAGCAGGAAAAATGGGCATAATCAAAAAAGCCGCCTAATGGGCGGCTTTTTTGATTATGCCCACGAAATCCGTGAAATCCCTTTTACAATCCGCGCTAATCCGTGATTATTGGCGCTTCGGCAAGTCATTGTAATTCAAGAACGAAAGGCTTTCCTCCTTGATGTGCTCGCGGGGCACGGCGTCTTTTACGCCCTGCGAGATTTTGCGCACCAGCACGCCCACGATGGCCTTGCGGAAACCCAGCTTTTCGGCCATATCGATGCAGAAGTCCATTTCGGTTTCATCGACGGTGCCGTCGGCGAGCATCATGTCGACGAGGTCAAAAATCTGGTCGAAGCGCTCCGAATCGGTGTGGGGCAGGTCGGAGGCAGGCGTGCTGTTGCCATCGACAATCTTGCGCACCTCGCCGGCCGACACGCCGTTTTTCTTGCCCACGGTGATGATAAAGCTCATTTCGCGGTCGTCAACGTGGCCGTCGGCCTTGGCCAAGGCGGCGAGGTTGAACAGGTGGCCTTTGATTTTTTTGGCCTGCTCATTTTCGAAAAAACCAAACATGGGGCTGGGAGAAAAGAGGTGGAGAAAACGGCCAGCGGGCCGGGTGGGAAGTGCTCGAAAAGTAAGCAGGAAAAACCGGAAAAGCTAGCACTTTACCCCGATTTAGTAGGCGCCTTATACGCAGCTGTGGCAAAAATGTCGGCCAAAAAAGCTCGGCACTGTCTTTTTACTGCCCGGCAAGTACGACCTTTGCGCACTTAACGGCGGCTACCGCCGGCCCAGGGCCGGGCGGCACCTACTTAAGTATCTGTATGATGAAGCGAATTGGAGTGTTTACCAGCGGCGGCGACGCGCCCGGCATGAATGCCTGCGTGCGCGCCGTGGTGCGGGCGGCCGTGTACCACGGGCTGGAAGTGTACGGCATTATGCGTGGCTACAGCGGCATGATTAAGGGCGAATTTGTGCGCATGGACTCGGCCTCGGTAGCCAACACGGTGCAGCGCGGCGGCACGATTCTGAAGTCGGCCCGCTCCCAGAAATTCATGACCAAGGAAGGCCGGCAGCAGGCCTTCGACCAGCTCTCGCACGCTGGCATCGAGGGCCTGGTGGCCATCGGCGGCAACGGCACGTTTACGGGCGCCACCATCTTTGAGCAGGAATTTGGCATCCCGACCGTGGGCGCGCCGGGCACGATTGATAACGACCTGTACGGCACTGATTACACCATCGGCTACGACACGGCGGTGAACACGGCGCTGGAGGCCATCGACAAAATCCGGGACACGGCCGACTCGCACGACCGCTGCTTTTTTGTGGAGGTGATGGGCCGCGATTCGGGCTACATCGCCATTCCGTGCGCCATCGGCGGCGGGGCCGAAATCGTGATGGTGCCCGAAACGGCCATGAGCGTGGAGGCCGTGATTGAGACGCTGCAAAGCAGCTACTCGCGCCACAAAACCTCGTTTATTGTCATCGTGGCCGAAGGTGAGGAAGAAGGCAACGTGCACCAGGTGGCCCGCCGGGTGAAGGAAGCACTGCCCCAGCTCGACACGCGGGTAACCATCGTGGGCCACATTCAGCGCGGTGGCTCGCCCACGGCAGCCGACCGCCTGCTGGCCTCGCAGCTCGGCATCGCGGCCGTGGAGGGCCTCATGAACGGCATGAAAAACGTGATGGCCGGCATCGTGGACCGCAAGCTCATGTACACCCCCTTCGACGATACTATCCACAAGCGCAAGGTTATCAACCAGAGCTTTATGCGGATGGTGGAAATCCTCTCTGTTTAATTATGAATTATGAATTAGAAATTATGGATTGTGTCCCGGCTTCTTACAGCTTCAATTCATAATTTCTAATTCATAATTTATAATTCGACCCAAACGTAGTTTGGGTCGCGCCGCAGCCACGTGAGCTGGCGCTTGGCGTAGTGGCGGGTGTTGCGCTGCAGGAGGCGCACGGCCTCGGCGTAGTCGTACTCGCCGGCGAGGTAGCCGAATATTTCCTGGTAGCCCACGGTTTGCAGCGCCTGGTGGCGGCGGAAGGGCACCAGCCCCTCGACCTCGGCCAGCAGGCCGGCGGCCAGCATGGTCTCTACGCGCTGGTTGATGCGCTGGTAGAGTTCCTCGCGGGGGCGGCTCAGGGCCACCTTCACCACCCGAAACGGGCGGGCGGCGGCTGCCACCGCCGCCGCTTCGGGGCCGGTGTGGTAGCTCGAAAACGGCTGCCCGGTGCCGCGCGTTATTTCGAGGGCGCGCAGCACGCGCTGGTGGTTTTGGCGGTCGATGCGCCCGTGCGCCACGGGGTCGGTGGCGGCCAGCTCGGCTACCAGGGCGGGCAGGCCCTGCGTTTGCAGTTCCTGCTGAAGCTGCTGGCGCACGCTAGGGTCTACGGCGGGCAGGTCGTCCAGCCCGTCGGTCACGGCTTGCAAGTACAGGCCCGAGCCGCCGGTGAGAATAACCACTGGCAGGCGCTGAAACAGCCCTTCCAGCGCGGCCAGCGCATCGGCCGCGAAGCGGCCGGCACTGTACTCCTGCGTAATGCTGTGCGAATCAATGAAATGGTGCGGTACGCCCTGCATCTCGTCGGGCGTGGGCTTGGCGGTGCCGATGCTCAGTTCGCGGAAAAACTGGCGCGAGTCGGCCGATAGTATCTCGGTGCCGAACTGCTGGGCCAGGGCCACGCTGAGGGCGGTTTTGCCCACGGCGGTGGGACCGGCCAGGGCCAGTAGCACGGGCCGCGGGTCGGCGGCGGTGGGCACCAATTGGGCAAGTAGTTCGGGAGGAAGCATATCTCTTTGAGCTATTGGCTACTAGCTGTTAGCTGATAGCCTTCTAAGACAGTATTCGGGAAAAGCCAACAGCTAGCGGCCAGTGGCTAGCAGCTTGTCATACAGCCCCACCAGCACCTGTTCCTCTTGCTGCCAGCGCCACTCTTGCCGGGCCCGTTGGCAGTTGTCGGCCAGGCGCTGGTAGTACGCGCCGGGCTGGCCGCCGGGCAGCAGGCGCCCCAACGCGGTGGCCAGCGTGGCGGGCGCAAGGTCGGGCACCAGGGCCGCCACTTCGTGCTGCGCGTTGAGGGCGCGGTACTCGGGAAAGTCGATGCAGAGCTGCGGAATACCGGCCTGCACGTAATCAAAGAACTTATTAGCCAGCGAGTAATAATAGCTCAGGCCCGTGTTTTCGAGCAGCATAATACCCACCGTGGCCTGCGCCGTGAGCACGCGCAGGTCGGCCGGCAGCACGTAGCCCCGAAACTCGACCTGGCCCGAGGCCAGCAGCCCCAGCCGCGCGGCCTGCGCCCGCAGCGCGGCCGAGAGGTCGCCCTCGCCGCAAATAACGAGCCGGGCCGGCACCAGCGGCATAGCCTCCAGCAGCTCAGCCAAGCCCCGGCCCACGTTTAGCGCGCCCTGGTAAAGCAGGGTCGGAGCTGGGTTTTTGGCTCCCGGCGGCTCTTCGCCTGCTGTTATTTGTTCGTTATTAATTGGCACGTTGCGCACCACCGCAAAGTGGCTGCCCGGGTGCCGCTGCCCAAAAAGCCGGGCCAGCGCCGGCCCCACCGTATAGCACAAGCGGGCGCGGGGCACGACAAAATTTTCGACCCATTGCCAGAGGCGCTGCACGCGGGGCCGCGCCACCACCTCGGGCACTTCGGTAAATAGCTCATGCGCGTCGTACACAAACGGCTGGCCGCCCAGCCGGGCCCGCGCCCAGGTAGGCAGGGCCGCGTCGAGGTCGGCGCAGGCCCACACGTCGGCGCGGCGGCGCAGCAAGTACCAGCATAGGCGCAGATTATATTCCAGGTAAAATAATTTTCCGTGCTGAAACCAACCGCGCAGCCGGTGCTGCGCGTAAAGCTGCGGCGTGAGGGGCGGCGAAGCCTTTCGCTGCCAGCCCACTAGCAGCACCCCGTAGCCGGCCCGGGCCAGGCTGCCGCAAATGCGCTGCATGCGCTGGTCGTAGCTGAGGTCGGTGGTGACGGCGAAAACCAAATATGGCGCTGCCGTGGTTAAATTAGCCAAAAAAAGGAATCGCTGAAAGTAAGTTGCTATAATTAAATTTTCTACCTCAAATTTAGGGTTTGGTAGGCAGCAGCGTAGGTTTGCACGGCTGCTTTCACCGCCTAGTGGCTTTTATGCAAGGTTTTTCGGTATCTTCTTCGCCTATTCTTCCGCCGGCTGCGGCACTGCTCGACCAGCTGCAGCTAGCGTATATTCTTATCGACCGGCAGGGGCTGATAGCGGAAGCCAATGAGACGCTGCTGCGCCTTACGGGCTACACCAGCGCCGAGGTGCTGGGCCGCGCCTACCACGAGGTGTTTTCGCCCCTGGGCCAGCGCGAGCCGCGCCAGCAAGAGCTGCTGCACCTGCTGCGCGACCAAGCCGCGCCCAGCTACTACGACCACGACCTGCTGGCCCGCGATGGCACGCTGGTGCGCCTACACTGGCAGCAGCAGCTCTTGCGCGATGCCCAGGGCCAGGTAACCGGCCTGTGGGCCGCCGGCCACGCCCTGAGCGCCGTGAAGGAGCTGCCCGGCAGCGAGCAGGTCGATGAGCCGGCGTATCTGCAAGATTTTTTCAACGATTCGCACGACCTCGTGCTGCACCTGAAAGCCGACAATTCTTTCCTCTTTATTAATAAAGCCGGGGAAGAAACGCTGGGCTACCAAGCCAATGAGCTGGTCAACCGCTCGCTGGCCGACATCGTGCACCCCTACTACCGGGCCAAGCTGCTGCACCAGCTGCGCCGCCTCTACGAGGGCCAGGCACTCAATAAGCTCGAAACGGTGCTCATGACGCGCAGCGGCCGGCCGGTGCACCTCATCGGCTCGGTGAGCTGCGTGCGCATGGCGGGGCAGCCGCTGAGCGCCCGCGTGGTGCTGCACGACATCACCGACCGCATCAAGGCCGAGCGCCTGCAGAAGGTATATTACAGCATCGCCAACCTCGCCATCTCGGCCCGCGACCTGCCGGCGCTCTACGGCGCCATTCACCGAGAGCTGAGCAAGATACTGGAAACCAATAACCTGTATATTGCCCTCTGCGACGACCAGCGCACCCACCTGCGCTTTGTGTACCACATCGACCAGTACCCGCAGCTGAACCCCGGCTCTAGCCGGCCGTTCTCGTCGGGCGTGTCGGAGTACGTTATTCAGCAAGGGCGGCCGCGCTACTTCAGCCGCGCCGACCTGCTGGCCCTGATGCAGGAGGGTGCCATCACGGCTTTTGGGCGCCTGCCCGAGGTGATGCTGGTAGCCCCGCTCAGCGTGGGCGACCGCACCATCGGGGTGCTGGCCGTGCAGGACTATGACCGCGCCGATACCTACGCGCCGAGCGACCTCGACATTCTGCACTTTATTTCGAGCCAGGTGGCGCTGGCCATCGACCGCAAAAGCCAGGAAGAGCACCTGGCGCGCCAGAATGCCCGCCTCAACGCCATTTTTGAGAGCGGCAACCACTTGCTCTGGAGCGTGACGCGGCAGGGCAACCTGGTGTCGTTCAACCGCAACTACGCCGAAAACTACTACCGCCGCAACGGCGTGCTGCCCACGCCAGGCATCAACCTGTTTGAGACCGAAAGCGGCACCACCGCCCCCGAAACCCACGAGAGTATTTCGCACTACTACCGGCTGGCGCTGCAAGGCCAGCCGCAGCAGTTTGAGGTAAACACGCCCGACGCGACGGGCCACCCGCTGTGGGTGAGCGTGAGCCTCAACCCAATATACCTGCCCGACGGCTCGTTTGAGGAGGTTTCGGCCCGCGCCCAGGATATCACCGAGAGCAAGAACTCGCAGCTGGCGCTGGCGGCGCAGGAAGAGAAGTTTCGGTCGATTTTTGAGTCGTTTCAGGACATCTACTACCGCACCGACGGGCAGGGGCACTTCACGATTCTGAGCCCTTCGGTACGCGAAATCTTGGGCTACGAGCCCAGCGAGGTGCTGGGCCATTCGGTGGAGGAGTTTTATGCCTCGCCCGAGCAGCGCCTCACCATCGCGGCGGCGCTGCAGCGCGGCGGCGAGCTGCGCAACCACGAAATCCAGATGCGCCACCACGACGGGCACCCCGTCACGATGCTCATCAACTCGCGCAGCACGCCCAGCGGGGCCGAGGGCATCGCGCGCGACGTGACCGAAATGCGCCAGATACAGGACGACCTGCGCCACGCCAAGGAAGAGGCCGAGGCCGCGCTGGCCGCCAAAACGCAGTTTTTGGCCAACATGAGCCACGAGCTGCGCACGCCCATGAACGGCATTATCGGCATGATAGACCTGCTGCACCAAACCGGCCTCGGCGCCGAGCAGGCCGACTACGTGGACACGCTGCGCAAAAGCTCTGACGCGCTGCTGACCATCCTGAACGACATTCTGGACTTGTCAAAAATCCAGGCCGGCAAGCTGCGCCTGCAAGAAGCGCCGCTGGTGCTGCGCGGGCTGCTCGACCGGCTGCACTCGCTGTTTTCGTACCGCGCCAGCCAAAAAAGCCTGCGCTTCACCTACCACATCACTTCGCACACGCCGCCGCACATCATCACCGATGAGATGCGCCTGCTCCAGATTTTGTCGAACCTGGTGGCCAACGCCATCAAGTTTACGGCCCAGGGTACGGTGAGCGTGGTGGTCTCGTCGGTAGCCACGGACGGCGACTTCCACACCCTGCGCTTCGCGGTGCAAGACTCGGGCATCGGCATCTCGCCCGATGACGCGGTGCGCCTGTTTACCAGCTTTACCCAGCTCGATACCACGCCCAGCAAGGCGTTTGGGGGCACGGGACTGGGCCTGGCCATCAGTAAGGAGCTGGCCGAGCTGCTGGGCGGCGAAATCGGCGTGTTTTCGGGTGTGGGCGAAGGCAGTGTATTCTGGTTCACCATTCGCTGCCGGGTGGCGGCGGCCCCGCTCGTGCCGGCCGCCGACGACCCCGACGACAACAAGTTGAAGCTGCCGCCGGCCCTGCTGCTGCCTCAGGCGGGCCCGGCCCCGCGCATCTTGCTGGTCGATGACAACGCCATCAACCAGAAGGTGGCGGCCCGCCTGCTCGACAAGCTGGGCTGCGAGGTCGAAATAGCCAGCGATGGCTACGAAGCCATTGCCCGCGCCACGGCCCTCGGGGCGGCGTATCAGCTCATTCTTATGGACATTCAGATGCCGGGGCTCGACGGCATCGCGGCCACCAGCGAGATAAAGGCGCGCCTCGGCGACACCTGCCCGCCCATCATCGCCATGACGGCCTACTCGATGGCCGACGACGCGGTGCGCTTCGTGCAGGCCGGCCTCGACGACTACCTGGCCAAGCCCGTGAAGCACCAGCAGCTCTCCGATATGCTGGCCCGCTGGCTGCCGGTGCCCCCGCCCGCCCAGGTACCCACCAACATCATCACCGCCACGCCGGCCCCGCTCACCCTCGATACCGAGGTGCTGAACCAGCTGCGCCAGTTGGGCGGTATCGAGTTCACGGCCGACCTCTACGTCGATTTTGAGCAGGAAGGCGGCGAGCTCATCAGCCAGGCCGCCGCCTGCGTGGCCGCCGCCAATTGGGAAGGCCTGCACCCGCTCATGCACCAGCTCAAGGGCACGGCCGCCACGCTGGGCCTCACGGCGCTCTCGGGCCAGGCGCTGCGCATCGAGCAGCTGCTCAAAAGCTCAACCGTAAGCGCGCTGCCCATCGAATTTAAACTTCTACAACATTACTTTGCTCAATTCAAAGCCGTCTATCCGGGCGTAGTGATGGCGGCCGAGCCCCAGGCCGTGCCCGCCGAAAGCCTCCCTTAATCCGTCTTATTCTGCTCGTTTGCTTGCTTTTACACCCGATACCTGCCCTACCTTATGCCGGCTGAAAACTCCCCCAAAACCATCCTCATTGCCGAGGATAGCAACGTAATCTCGAACCTGACCCGCAAGATTCTGGAGCAGCAGAAATATAAAGTTTTGTTGGCCAAGAACGGCGGCGACGTGCTGCCGCAGCTCGAAAAAAACCCGGTCGATGCCGTGCTCATGGACATCAACATCCCCATCAAGGATGGGATGCAGTGCACCCGCGACATCCGCGCCCACGCCAACGCCAGCATCAATTCGCTACCCGTTATCGTGATTAGCGGCAACGCCAACGACTACTCGATGGCCGACTTCCAGGCCGCCGGTGTAACCGCCTACTTGCCCAAGCCGCTCAATTTTGACGAGCTCGTGCGCATGGTGCGCCAGTACGTGGGCTAATTTTAATTATGAGTTATGAATTATGAATTAGGAGTTGTTTCTCAGTCGCTGGTCTGCTTAGGCGACTAGCACAAAGCTGCTAAGTAACTCATTGACAATTCATAATTCATAACTTATAATTCATAATTAAAAAAGTGACCATCACATTTCTCGGTACTGGCACTTCTTCGGGCGTGCCGATGATAGGCTGCGACTGCCCGGTGTGCCGCTCGCTCGACCCGCGCGACCAGCGCCTGCGTGTGTCGGTGCACGTGGCCGTGCAGGGCCGCAGCTTGGTGATAGATACGGGCCCCGACTTCCGGCAGCAGATGCTGCGCGCGCGCATCACGCAGCTCGACGCGGTGCTGTTCACGCACGAGCACAAAGACCACACGGCGGGCCTCGACGACATTCGGGCCTTCAATTTTCGGCAGCAGCAGGAGATTCCCGTCTTTGCCGAGCCGCGCGTGATTCGGCAGCTGCACCAAGAGTTTGCCTACATTTTTGCCGAGCAGAAATACCCCGGCGTGCCGCAGGTGCGCGTGCACGCCATCGAGAGCGACACCGCGCCCTTCGACGTGCTGGGCCTCCCGGTGCAGCCGCTGCGGGCGCTGCACTACCGGCTGCCAGTGCTAGGCTTCCGTATCGGCGGCTTCGTGTACCTCACCGATGCCAATTACCTCGCGCCCGAAACCCTAGACTTGCTGCGCGGGGCCGACACCATCGTGCTGAACGCGCTGCGCCGCGAGCCGCACATCTCGCACTTTACCCTGGCCCAGGCCGTAGAGATACTCGAGGAGCTGGCGCCCCGGCGCGCTTACCTCACCCACATCAGCCACCAGCTGGGCCGCCACCGCGAGGTCGAGGCCGAGCTGCCCGCCTGGATTCGGCTAGCGTATGATGGGCTGAAGGTAGAGGTGTAGAAAGGTAAAATTATTGTCCTGTGCTCACTCAACTCTTCTTTTCGCCTCTAGCTCCAGAAGAAGTAGTGGCTACACTACGCGCTAGCACGCTGCCACCAAGTAACGACAGCTGGCAGGATGGCTTTGTAGTGAGCCCGGCACAGCCATTTCAAGGGACGATAGCTGCTGATTCTTTTCAGCTTACCAGGCTTGAAGACAACAAGCCGGTGCGCCGCACCAGTCCGCGGCTAGTAGCTGGATATATCAGCACAACGGCACCTACCCATGCAGGTAGCCAAATTGTCCTAAGCGTACGCCCAGCCTTCATGGATATCCTGACTAACGGCGTAGCCTGGGGATTAGCTCTATTATTTTTTGTGGTCATTCTGGTGCGAGAGTGGCCGGACTTTCGCCTCGGTAACTTACTGTATCCTCTCCTACCGGCTTGCTTTACAGCTCTATCCTGCTACCGACTGCGAAATGAGGCAAAAGCTTACGAGCAGCTACTAGGCCCGCTACTAAGGTTGACAAAACAGGCGTAGTTCCGCTTATTGGCGATTACCGTATCACCCACGTGCACACCAACTACTACTTCCTGCGCCAGCTGTCCCCCGCCCTCACCGACCAGTTGCGGGGCTACCGCGTGGCCAGCTGCTTTTCGCAGGAGAAAGACGAGTTGGTAATTGGTTTGCTGGGTGACACAGGTCAGGAGTTCTGGCTGAAAGCGCAGCTGGGGGCGGCTTTCCCGGCCCTGGCCTTGCCCGAAACCTTCCAGCGCGCCCGCCAGAATTCGGTGGACCTACTACCCGAGCTACTGGGGCTCACTGTGGCAGAGGTCGCGGCCTGGCCGCAAGACCGGGTATTGCAAATCACGTTTGCCGAGCACGGCGCGACGCTGGCCTTCAAGCTCTACGGGCCGCGTCCGAACGCTATTTTCCGGCCGGCAGTGGGCGCGCCGGCCCAGCTGTTTCACCAGCGTTACACGGCCGATGCGGACTTATCGCCCGCCGCCGACAACCCGGCCCCGCCCCCGCTCAGCGCTACCGGCAAGCTGCCACCCGCGCTGGCCGACCTGCCGGCCCGCTACCTACGCGAGCAGCGCGGCTACGACCCCGCCCCGCTCGAAACCAAGCAGCGCTTGGCCCACGAGCTGTTGGCCGAGCTGGAAAGCCCGGCGCACTACTACCTCATTCAGCTCGACGGCCGCACCCGGCTGAGTTTGCTGCCGCTGGGCGATGTGCTGCAAACCCTGCCCGGCACTGACGCCATCGGGGCCTTGCGGCGCTTTGTGCCAATGGCCCTGGGCCGCCGCGCCCTCGAAACTGAGCGCCGCCAGCTGCGCCAGCTGCTGGAGCGCCGCGCCGACGAGGCCGGCACCAGCGCCCAAATGGCCCGGCAGCGCCTGCACGCGCTGGCCCACGAGGCCGGCTACCGCCACCGCGCCGACCTGATAATGGCGCACCTGCACGAAATAAAGCCCGGCGCGGCGCAGCTCGAAGTCGTGGACTTCTACACCAATGAGCCCGTTAGTATCAAGCTCAAGCCGCTCGAAAAACCGCAGCGCACCGCCGAAAACCTTTACCGCAAGGCCAAAAACCAGCAAATTGAGGAGCGCCAGCTCAGCGAGCGCATCACCCGGCGCGAGGGCGAGGCCCTGCAAACCCTGGAATTATTGGAGGAGTTGGACACCCAGCCCGCCTTGCTGGAGCTACGCGGCCTGCGCGCCTGGCGCAAGCAGCACGGCCTCGACCCCAGCGCCGCGCCCGCCAAGGCCGGCACCGAGCTACCCTTCAAGGTATTTGAGGACCGGGGCTTCACTATCCTGGTGGGGCGCAATGCGGCCAACAACGACCTGCTGACCCAGAAATACGCCCACAAAGACGACCTCTGGCTGCACGCCAAGGACGTGACGGGCTCGCACGTCGTCATTCGGCACCGGGCGGGGCAGCCGGTGCCCGAGCCAGTCATTGAGCACGCGGCGCAGTTGGCGGGCTGGTACTCGCGCCGGCAGCACGACTCGCTGTGCCCGGTCACTGTTACGCCCAAGAAATTTGTGCGCAAGCCCAAGGGCGCGCTGCCGGGGCAGGTAGTAGTCGAGCGCGAGCGCGTGGTGCTGGTAGTGCCCGGCAATCCGTTTGAAAATGTAGCGTAAGCTTTAGTTTGCGAAGCGTGAGGATACGCAACCAGACGCCACGCAAGCTAGAGCTTACGGTACACACAAAAAAGCCCGCTTTGCAGCGGGCTTTTTTGTTTTGCGTGCGCGCGGGGAGATTCGAACTCCCACACCCGAAGGCACCACCCCCTCAAGATGGCGTGTCTACCAGTTTCACCACGTGCGCAAAAG